>NZ_JBNPXS010000016.1:0-60551 GCF_050433185.1 Desulfitispora alkaliphila | reverse complement strand
CACCCTTGTCATTGGCTAGTGGTTCCCACTACCAAGCCCACAGCGGACTTTCACCGCCAAGTTACCGCCCGTGCCGGGCACACATAAAAAAAAACTTGGCTTTTGCCAAGTTTTAATTATTAATCAATCTGCTATTTGCTGTTAGTGGCTCTGAAACATCTAAATGACCTGCTATAGTTTCTACATATTGGCCATCTACTATGATTTGCACTTTATCAACCGCCGGAAACTGGGTTAATGTATTTACAACAGAATAAACTGTTACTGCCTCCCCACTAGAACCACCTATGTGATTATCCACTAGCGCCCTACTAAAGTCCACTATTGCCAATCCCTCATCTTGCTTGACATTGATGTCTAGCAAAACCGTATTATCTGGCATAGTAGGTAACAGTCCACTCTCAAAAGAAGGTCCCTTAATCAGTTCATTTACAGTGGCTCGACCAATGCCTTCCACCTTATTAATTGTTCTTTCTTTCTCCACTAGGTGTTGCCCCTTTGCATCAGCAAAATAAAGAGTTACCTTCATTTCTTCTGTTTGCTCAGCTTCACCTTCATCTTCATCATCTTGTAAAATCCACTCTTCAAGCTCCAACTCAGTAGATTCCTGCTCTACAGATATCTCAGGTTGATCTTCACCATCTTGTTTCATCGACACTAGCCTGTCTACTAAACCACAACCACTAGCAAATAAAATCATAGAAATCATTAAGAGCAGTAGTAATACTTTGTTTTTAGATAAATCTTTCATCTTATCTCCTTCCTCCTTTGCTTTGATTTTGCATCACTAAATCATATAGAGGTAGGAGATAAAATATGCTATTTATTTATATTATTTTTCCAAAATTTTCATAGAATTCTTCAGGGCCTCAATGAATTTTTTGTTCTCCTCAGGCGTACCAATGGTAACTCTAATATACGTGGGCATTCCAAAAACGTGACCAGGTCTTATTATTACTCCCTGTTTTAGCATCTCTTGGTGAAGCTCTGTAGCATCTATGCCTGTGTCTAACATTATAAAGTTAGCCTGAGTATCTATCCAACTAAGACCTAATTTCTTAAATTGGTCTTCCAGTACCTTTTTCTGAATAATATTTTCCTTGCGACAAAAACTTAGATGTGCGGCGTCTCTGAGAGCAGCTATAGCGCCTGCTTGAGCTACTAAGTTTGTGTTAAAGGGCTCACGCACCCGTTCAATCATTGCAATAATCTCCGGTGAAGCGATCCCGTAACCCACCCTAATACCTGCGAGACCATATATTTTTGAAAATGTTCTAAGCACAATGACTTGCTTACCTTGACGAACATAATCGATACCACTTACAAATTGGGGATCATCAGCATATTGGGCATAAGCCTCATCTATAACTGCAATAACATGTTCTGGCAGCTGATTTATAAACTGCTCCAACTGGTGTTTTTTAACTATTGTCCCTGTTGGGTTATTGGGATTACAGATGAAAACTAACTTTGTTTTATCCGTGATTTCTTGCAACATTCCCTCCAGGTCATAACAATTCTCTTTGAGGGGAACTGCCTTTACTTCCGCATCCATAACTTTTGCAGCAAAATCATAGGCCATAAAAGAAGGTGCTCCAAAAACAACTTCCTCACCGGGATTTAAAAATGCCTGAGCAATCATCTTTATGTTCTCATCAGAGCCATTTCCTAAAATAAAGCACTGGGGGTCAAACCCATATTTTTCCCCCAGAGCAACCTTTAGTTCAAAGCCGTTGGCGTCTGGATAAATATGTATTTTTTCTATTGTCTGCTTCATGGCCTCCACGGCTTTTGCTGAAGCGCCGTAAGGGTTCTCGTTTGAGGCCAACTTAATAATCTCATTTAATCCTAGTTCCCGTTTCACCTCTTCTATTGGTTTTCCAGGAACATATGGTTTTATTCTAAGTATAGTCTTTCTGATTAATTCAGCTAGCAATTTTCATTCTCCTTTACAAGCTGTATAGTGTTTTTCCATCTAATACATTAATATTTCGTGCTGCCAAAACCTCTTTTGCCTTATCTACAGCTTCTACTCTAAATAATACCACTGCATTTTGAGCACTATTCTTCAAAAATGCATACAAATACTCGATATTCACACCTGCTTCTTCCAACACATCCATAACTCCTGCCAACCCACCAGGACTATCTGGTATTTCTACTGCAATTACTTCAGCTTCACTAACTGCAAAGCCGGCTTCTTTCAATACCTCAAGCGCCTTTTCAGGATTGTCCACAATAAGACGGAGAATACCAAAGTCGGTTGTATCGGCAATAGATAAAGCTCGGATGTTTACCTCTTGCTCACCTAAAACCCTAGTTACTTTAGCCAATCTTCCAGATTTATTTTCCAAAAATATAGAGATTTGCTTAACCAAAGTTATAACCTCCCTTTTTTAAGTTTTTATTCAAATCTACGCTTATCGATAACTCTTTTCGCTTTGCCTTCACTGCGTTCTATGGTCTTAGGTTCTACTAGCTTAACTTTGGCGTTAATATTAAGCACTGTTTCTATTTCCTTTGAAATTTTGTGTTCTAACTGCTCTAGTCTGCGAACCTCATCGGAAAGCATTCTATCAGATACCTCTACCCAAACCTCTAAGATATCCAAGTTTCCTATTCTATCTACTATTAATAAATAGTGAGGCTCTGTCTCTCCTATTTCTAAAAGAACACTTTCAACCTGAGATGGGAATACATTTACTCCTCTGATAATCAACATATCATCACTGCGTCCAGAAACCCGCTCCATACGCACATGGGTTCTTCCACAATTACATTTTTCTTCAATCAGCCTAGTAATGTCCCTAGTCCTATATCGTATTACTGGAAGTCCCTCTTTTGTTATTGTAGTAAATACCAGCTCTCCCTTACTGCCCATGGGCATTACCTCTCCGGTTTCAGGGTTGATAATTTCCGGAATAAAGTGATCCTCAAAAATATGGAGTCCATCTTTTTCAGCACACTCGCAGGCTACGCCTGGACCCATAATCTCACTTAAGCCATAAATGTCAAGAGCTAGTATGCCAAACTTATTCTCTATTTCCTTACGCATACTATTTGACCAAGGCTCTGCCCCAAAAATTCCGCACTTCAGCTTTAGGTCGTCTTTAGTTAGCTCCATTTCCTCCATCACTTCCGCTAGGTAAAGGGCATATGAAGGGGTACACGCCAGCATAGTAGTTCCGTAATCCTGCATAATCATCATTTGCCGCTTTGTGTTCCCTCCAGATATGGGGATTACAGATGCACCCAATTTTTCTACCCCGTAGTGAAATCCTAACCCACCTGTAAATAAACCGTATCCATAAGCCACTTGAATAATATCTTCTTTGGTTCCACCACCAAAGCTAATACATCTTGCCATTAACTCTGACCAGGTACTTATATCTTTGCGAGTGTATCCTACCACCGTAGGTTTCCCAGTAGTACCTGACGACGAATGAATTCTAACTATTTCACTCATTGGAGTTGCAAACATTCCATAAGGATAGTTATCCCTTAAGTCCTGCTTATTTGTAAAGGGCAGTTTTTGCAAATCATCTAGACTCTTAATGTCCCCTGGCTCTAACCCTTTCTCTTGCATTCTCTGTCTGTAATAGGGTACATTGTGATAAACCCTCTCTATTGTTTGCTGCAGACGCTCCCATTGTAACTGTCGCAATTCATCTTGAGACATGCACTCATATCTCTCGTTCCAATACATCTTTTTTTGCCCCCTTTTCTTTATATATAAATTAAAAAAATTGTATGATATTAATCGGTTAAATTATAATCTATTCTACAACAGGGGCTGTTCTCCTGCAACTATTTTACTATTAAAACCGAAACCTCAGAATTATTAGCTACCTTGCCACTTACTGTACCTAGTAAAACTCTTTTAACACCTGTTAAGCCCCTACTACCCAATATCACCAAGTCGTAATCTCCAGAGTTTACTTCTTTTAGTATCTCATCGGAAGGCCTTCCCACTACTTCTCTAGTTTCCACTTTATTTTGTGTAAACTTCTCCTTCAGATGCTTTGTCATCTTGCGTGTGGAATCTAATAAAATATTCAACGTTTCTTTTCTAGTCTCTGCTAAATCTGGGGGGATTATTGCCCCAGGCATGGGATAGATTGGTTGCTCGTAAACCACTGACATTATTACCACTTTGCTATCAAAAACTTTGGCAATTTCAATTGCTTTCTCAAGCGCCTTAAGAGACGTTTCTGAACCATCTATTGCAAGTAAAATTTTCTTCATTTATACACCCTCCTCAATAATTTTATCCTAAATTATTTCTACACAAAGAGCTTTAATCCCTCTGTTTAAATTAGATTTCTAGAATCCAAAAGCTTTTGTACAAGTAACACATTCTTTAGGTAAAGGAGTCTGTTCTAGTTCCTTCTGGTGGGTTTCATCGGCCTGTTTCATTTTGATTAGACTTGGGTCCCCATCAGTATAGCTTCTTAACAACTTTTTAAAGCTCTCTTCCCTCTTGGCAAATTTTTCTCTAAAGGAAATGTAAGAGGCATCTTCCCAGATTTCTTCGAAACTCGTATCTTTAATATTCCCAAAACTTTTTCTAGGTATTTTGTAGAAGTTATCTTTAAAAACCCTTGGATTTTCTTCTCTCCCCAAGCAGGTACATGGAGTTACATCACCTGTTGCTGTAATAAACACGAACTTATTAGGATTGATCTGACAGACTGGCTCTATTTCATCGATGCTCAGAGGATACGTTCGTAGCTGTAGATTGACTTTCTTCGCTTTCTTTTTAGCTGTTTCAACTATTTGTTGATATTCCATGTTAGGCTCACTGGTCCAGCTAAATATTTTACTCTCATTTGCCTCCCAACTGTAAACATAATCTTGATTAATGGCGTACACCTCATCAACCTTTAGCTTTGCAGCCATTGCAACAGCTTCAGGTAATTGTTGGATGCTATCTTTTGTCATCATATAAGATAGTTTAACTTGAGGGTTAGATGATTTATTTTTGTCTCGAGCCTTTATTAGTTCAGCAATACCTGCCTGTAGTTTAGACAAGTCAGACCCTACTCGCAGGGAATTATGATTCTCCACCCCAGCTACAGAAACTGATACCATATCCACACCAGAATCAATAATATTTTTTATGTTATCATCAGAAAACAAGGTGGCATTAGTCGTCATTCCCACTGTTGCCCCAGCTTCCTTAGCAATTTTAGCCATATCCCACAGATTAGGATTTAGCATGGGCTCCCCCCACCCCTGTAAGTAAACCCAACTAGTCCAAGAAAAATATGGGGTTAGCTTTTTGTACAAATTCAAGGGCATCAAGTCATTAGAGTTATTTTGTGTAATGTGAGTAGTAGGGCAAAAGGTACATTTCATATTGCATACAGATGCCACTTCTACTTGCATTGCGTCTAAAACTCTTTTTTGTTTCTTAGTTCTCTTAAAAAGTCGCTTTAGCAAAATCCTCCCCCCCCTTCACTTGTTAAAAAAACCTCACCGTTAATGGTGAGGTTTTTCTTTTAACTAATTTTAACACATTCACTATTTAATTGTCACAAGAAGCATGGCTTCCGCAAACATATTTTTCCGACATAACCTCTAACTCTTTCTTGATATACCCATTAACAGCATCTTCTACTCTAACTCCTTGACCCAGATAAACATCAATGTTAACTGCTCTAAAGCCCATTAGCGGTTTTTTACCCATACCTGTTACTATAATTGCTTGTACACCTTGATCAGCTAACATTTTTACAGGCTCCAAACAGCCACCAGCTGTGTGCCCCGTATTAGCAAAGGGAGTCACGCTAACTACCTGATCATTTTCTAATTCTACCAGTGTGAAGACTTGACACTTGCCAAAATGCTGTGCTCTAAGTGCCTCTAATCCACCAGGAGCCTCTGAAGGCACCGCCACTTTTATTTTTGACAAAACAACCACCTTCTCTCAAAAATTTTATACTTTAATTATACAACCTACAAATACCTTTTGCAAGTATCCTATGTGTTTTTATTTAACTCCCTTTGCAATCCTCAGGACACCTGGCGCACTGAGGGCAATCCTGGCAGTAATCTGTTTTATCCATGGTTGTAAAACAATATGTATTCTCTTCCTTCCAGCAGGGCTTTGCCCTATTTATATACTTATCTGTTCCTTCTGCTCTTCCGCCCTTACAATTTTCTTTCCACCAACAGGGATAAAAATTTATCATTTGCTTTACTCCTGCAATATTTAGACCTTTGTCATCTAACAAAGGTTTTATAAATCTTAAGCGCTTGATATCATTGTTGGAGTACAATCTCTGTTTATTCCTTCTAGCAGGCTTTATTATTTCATTGCGCTCCCAGATTCTCAGAGTTTCCTGATGCACTCCTACTAACTCCGCAGCGACGCCGATGGTGTACATGGGCTTTTTGTCATCACTAAACAAAAAAACACCTTCTTTCCCACATAATTAGTACCTCTGTGCTTTTACGGTTTTTTAAAAGGTATTACTTTGCCCATGCTTTTTTGAGGAGAAGAACTTGAAGTATCACAAGATCCACACCTCTTACCACAACCTGAATCATATCCCACAAAGATTTTGCGCCACAACACTTGCCAGCCACCCTCTACTTCTTCAACTTTCGTCTCAATAGTATACTGAGGACCTTTGGGAACACTCAGCAGTCTAGACTCAGTAACGGCTATAATCTGAGCAGATTTTTCTGCTTTTTCTCTTGTGGAAAATATCTTTTGCGTTTTATTCCAATCCATTTAAAACACCCTCTCACAATTCCGTTATCTTCCTAATTATAACCATATTATAGAGTTTTTTAAATAGGTTTGCAAATAATGCAGGTTTTTTTTCAGTTAGTGAGAATAATATATAGAGTTGGACATTTTTGTGGCTATTTAGGTAAAGATAACATAAGGAGTGAGAAGTTTGAATTTAAAACAATTAGCAGGTTATATCGACCACACACTATTAGATCCTAGGGCGAGTAAAGAAGACATTATTAAACTGTGTAATGAGGCTGAACAACATGGTTTCGCTTCAGTTTGCATCCACCCTTATCACGTGCGCACAGCGCGAATGAATATCAAAGGTCAAGACACAAAAATTTGTGCAGTGATAGGATATCCTCTAGGTGCAAACAACACTGCTATTAAAGTTTTTGAAGCAAGAAACGCAATGTCTTCAGGGGCAGATGAACTAGAAGTAGTTATTAATATCGGTGCCTTAAAGGATGAAGAAGAAACAACTGTTAAAGCAGACATGTCTGCTATAGTAGGAGCTGGCAGAGGTAAGAAGATAAAAGTGGTTCTAGAGACGGGCTATTTTGACGATGAAGATATTCTTCTAGGTTGTGAACTGGCTAAATATGCCAATGTGGATTTTGTTAGTACTTCTTCAGGTTTTGGCCCCACTGGAGCTTCACTAGCTGATGTACGGCTCTTGGCTAAAACTGCAGCTGGCAGCTTTCAGGTAAAGGCCGCTGGTGACATTGACGATTTGAGTACTACTATTCAAATGCTTCAAGCAGGAGCTACTAGAATTGGAACAAGCTCCGGCATAAAAATCCTTGAAGAACTGAGAATAAGAGCTACTACTCTACGCTAACAGAGCGAACAAAAAGAGGGCACACTTGTGCTCTTTTTTTAACCCTATTGCATTATTATATGGTATTAATAAAATCAAAAATGATATAGAACATTCTGTATGGAAATGTTATAATATAGAAAAATTAAATTGCACTTTTAAGTGCAATTTAATTCGCCCAGAAATGTGGTGAAATTGTGGACAAGATCTTAGAAAAGTGGGCTAAGACAATCAGCATGGAAACTGGCAAAAGCCCAAATGTGATGCTTTACGGTCTAAAGGTATTGGTTAATACCCTTGGGTCGTACACTCTTTTAGTTATTATATCACTAGCGCTTAACATGCCCTATATTCTAATTTTGGCCATTACATACTCCAGCTTGAGAATTATATCTGGTGGAGCCCATGCAAGTACTTCTCTTAGATGTATTGTTTTAGGCACAATTATATTTATTGTGCTAGGTTTTGTCACAAGGCTCTTATTTTTAGAGCCCGGCCTGTCACTTTCTATACACTACTTTCTAATAGTCTTTTTAATTGGATGCATTATAGTTTACTTATACGCACCACACAAGTATTCGGGTCGCACTTACACTGAAAAGAAAATACTAAAGCTAAGGATATTAAGCTTCCTGTATCTAGCTGTTTGGCTGGCAATTGCAATCTGGTTAAGTGGCACTGAGAATGAGATGGCCCACTTGATTGTAACAGCATCAGCAGTGGGCCTAACCTGGCAGCTGGTGACGCTGACACCGGCTGGCTCTAAATTGTTTTTAGCTTTAGAAGGACTTTTATTCCAAGGAGGTGTTAGCAAGTGAAGAAGAAGTTGATAACTTTAATAAGCTTAGTTGTTACATTTTTTGCCTTTGCCAATGTGGCTGCAGCAACAGGCCCATACGCATACGAGCCCGAGGTTCCAGAAGAATTAAAGTAGCTTTTTGAACACCCATGGGTTCCACTAATTACTATCAACTGGGGGAAATACTTATATGGATGACATCAGAGTTTTTCTTTTCTTATACTTAGTACAGGCTATTCTTATGGCATACATGGGCCTGAGTCTAGTGGGCAAAAAGCCTACTATAAAAAAGGTATTGCTAATTTCATTGCTATATGCTACAGCTGTACACCTAGTGCGGGGAATTTATATTCTCCAAGAGCTCTCCTTTGGCTCACATACACTACTATTATTAATAATATTTATACTTATTTTGAGGGTGGTTGCTTTAAATTGGGGAAAGGCTGCAATATCTGGCATTTCTGTCGTAAGCCTTATATTATTGGGCTTCTTTATCCCACTTTTTTTTATTAATCTATTTGAGCTCGCACATAATGAAATATTAAACAATGTATGGTTACATATTGCAATAGGTCTCTCTGAATCTACTGTTTTAATATTCGCGATAGTCATTCAAAGAATCACAAAGCTTACGATTAATATTGATAAGTTGACTGCGTAAAGGAACGTGTAATATGAATAAGGTTATTATTATGATAAATTTAATATTAATTCAGGTATTTTTAGTACTTTTTATTGCAACTTATGAGGCTTTTGGTATCACCATAAGTGAATTTAAGCTGACCATGCCCATTTTAGTTATTGTATCCATAGCTAGCGGAATAATTTGCATAATTTTAATAAAAAATGTTCTTATGATGATGAAGCTAGAGACAACTAGGGAAAAGGAATTGCTCCAGTACAAAAACGACAAAGAACTGGTAGAGTTAATGAGAGAGATGCGACACGACTTTAATAATCATTTAACTGTAATAAAGGGTTTAATTCAGTTAAACAACCACGATAAGGTAGAGGAGTATATAAACAGCCTGGAAAATGATACTGATACCTTTAAGAAGCTAATGAACCTAAAGGATCCTATAGTGGCAGCCTATTTAATCAAGACTATTAACGAGCTAAGTCATAAGGGAATTGACTCCCAGATCCTTATCAGGAGTACTTTAGATGAATCCCTCTACAATGGAAAGCTGCTGGTAAATATTTTGGGCAATCTAATCGATAACGCCATCTATGAGCTGGAAAAGAGATTGCATAAGCAACAAAGTAAAATGACAATAGAAATCGCCGAATCCGACCGCAGCTATATATTTAGTATTGGCAATTCCGGAGAGCCTTTGGATAAGAGCACAGTAAAAGCTATTTTCTCAAGGGGATATACAACAAAAGGCACTGAGGGCTCTGGCTTGGGTTTACACATAGTACAGCAGGCGGTTAAAAAGCTAGACGGCGAGATTGAAGTGGATTGGTGCGAAAGCCAGGGTGCAATTTTTCGCGTCAAGCTTCCAAAGAGATGCTCAGCTTAATTTATCCCTACCTATTTCGGCAACTTTCCTTAGGCCTTCCATAAAATAAAGGAGTGCTTATTGCACTCCTTTATTTTTCCGTTGGAAGAAAACCTAGCAAAAGGGAATCCCTAATGCATTAAAATCTAGAAAGACCACAATAAGCCCCCTTTCAGAATCGAATACAACACGGTTTCCTTCACACTTCTAGTAAGTGGCCCCCATGGTCAAAAAAGAACAGGTACTTCTCCTTAACTGGTATGTGCCATATTCTCTCCACTGCCTTTGCGTAAAGCTGTAACTGCAACTGATAGCGCTGACGCAGTATTGGCTCCGCCTGGGCAAAGCCTCCGCTAAACTTCCCTTTAATTCTATCGGTTTTGTAATCTATTAATACAATTCCCTGATCCTCAAAGAAGAGGCTATCGATAACCCCCTGTAGTAGTACGTGCTCTTCACCGCCCTGCCAATCTCTGTATATCTCCCTAGAGGGAAGCGCCAAACTAAAGGGTATTTCCCTTTCAATTCGACTAGAAGCCAACATGCGCTGTCCCACAGAGCTTTGAAAAAAGTTAACTACGCTTGATGCTTCAACTGCTTCCGCTTGTTCCGCTGTCAGCTGCTCTCTTGTTACCATGGCTTCGATTTGCCCCCTGATGGCATCCTCAGAAGCAATATTGCTAAAGTCCAAGTGCTGCATTACCTTGTGAGTTACAACACCCACTTCAGCTTGGTTCATTTTCTGCTGCTGTAAAAATCCAGGTCGGTCATAGATGATTTTGGATTCTTCCTCAGCAGAATTTTCTGACTCCATTTCAGCAGCAGCACTTTCCCAGGCCCGTTTAATATCGGAAACAGTCTGCTTAGACATATAGGTTGTAGATTCCATATGTAGATAGTTCCAAGTTAAGCGGCTATCTATCTGCTCACTTAGCCTAGTTTTTACATCTATTGGGCTGTAGGCCATAATCTTTTCTGTAATTTCTCCAACTGTTTTCTTCTGATCTTCTTCGACCATAGCCAACTCATCAGAAGAAACATGTTCAATGTGCCATTGGGAAGGATCCTCACATACCTCTTTCACATTGGGCTTTTCATCATCAGGACGCCACAGCTTCTGGGCATGGGAGTGTCTAATCAAGGACATACCCACCCAATCTAAATAGGTATTGCAGTTTGCCCGTTCATAGTCAGGCAAGAGCCACTCTTGGCAGGCCATGTGCTTTCGCCATTTTTTGCACTGCTTTTCAAAGTCCTTTACTGTACCCACCATAAACAGCTTCTCTTCTGCTCTAGTCATGGCCACATAAAGAAGTCGCATTTCTTCTGCTAATAGCTCTAGGTGCATTTTTTCCTTGATGGCCATCTGGGACAAAGATGGGGTACTAAGTCGAGCTATTGGATCAATTATTCTAGTGCCAAAACCCAGCTGTTTGTGGAACATAAAGGGCTTTCGCAGGTCCTGCATATTAAACTGCTTATTCATGCCTGCCACAAAGACCACAGGGAATTCTAGCCCCTTGCTTTTGTGGATAGTCATTACCCGCACAACATCTTCCTGTTCTCCCAAGGCTCTAGCGGCGCCAAAGTCCCCGCCTCGATCTCGCAACCTTTCCACAAAGCGCAGAAAGCGAAATAGGCCTCTAAACGATGTGGCCTCGTATTGGCGCGCTCTATCGTAGAGGGCTCTTAAATTGGCTTGTCTCTGGTTACCCCCTGGCATTCCACCCACTAAATCATAGTATCCAGTTTCAGTGTATATTTTCCAAATCAAGTCTGCTAGGGAGCCCCGTCTGGCCTCCTCTCTCCATTGACCTAATTGTCCAAGGAAACGATCTAGCCGACTGTAAATTTCTAACCCATTCTCTTGCTGCTCCCTTTCTAAAAAAGCTATACAGGAACTGTAAAAGTCAGCATTACTGCAAACTCGTATCTGAGCCAACTCTTCTCCGGTGAGTCCCACTAAAGGAGAACGCAAAACTGCAGCTAGGGGGATATCCTGCCGGGGATTATCTATTACTTTTAACAGCGACATGAGCACATTTACTTCAGTTGCTTCAAAATAACCTGTGGTCAAATCAGCATAAGCTGGAATCCCTTGACGCTTAAATTCTTCTAAGATTGTTGGAGCCCAGTTCTTTGAGGCTCTCAGTAAAATCACTATATCCCTGTACTTAATATTCCGCTCCACTTGGGCTTTTTTATCGTAAACCTGAAAAGGAGTGCTATCTTTTTTCCCAATTAACTCTTTCACCTTCTCCGCCATCAGACGGGCTTCCAGTTGAGCTGTTTCCAGTTCCATCTTGCTCACCTGTTCTTCACCAGCTTCACTTTCCTGCAAATCGCTCTTATCTACAACCATCAGCTCTATAGGGTTCTCTTCTTTTTGGGGATAATTAGCACCGTAAATTAATTGGGCTTTAACATCATATGCAATTTCCCCTACCCTTTGACTCATTAATTGTTTAAATAAAAAGTTGGTTCCAGCCAAAACCTCTGTACGGCTACGGAAGTTTTTTGCCAAATCTATTAATAGACCTTTACTATCTTGGCCTTGATTGCCATAGTCTAAATATTTATTTAAGAAAAGCTGGGGCTCTGCTAGACGAAAGCGATAAATACTCTGCTTTACATCCCCCACCATAAACAGCTTCCCGCTAGCCTCTCCCCCTGCAACCAACTGCAATATGGTTTCCTGAACCATATTTGTGTCCTGATACTCATCCACCAATATCTCAGAAAACTTCTTGCTGTAATCATTACTGGCCTCACTCATAATCTGAAGACAGTAGTGCTCTAAGTCAGAGTAGTCTACTAGACTCCTTTCCTGCTTAGCCTCTTGAAACCTGGTAGCAAAAGCTTCAACTAACTGTGTTAATTTGCCCACTACTGGTGCCATCTTCTGCAGGTCCGCTAGGTATTGAGCAGGCGACCGATCAAAGTACTCGTCCTTGATCTTTCTTACTTGCCCCTTTGCCTCATCCCGTAGTTCCTTAACCGCTTCTTTAAGGATATCGTCGTATTCGTCCCCTTTGCAGGGTTTTAGCCGCTCAAAATGCAAACCCTTGTACTTCTTATGCAAAGCTTCAAAACTAGCTGTAGCTACAATTAGCTCCTCTACTTGAATTAATTCCTGCTGCAAGGTCGTCTTGTAGTTGGGCCCCCCTGGCTTTTCGCACAATTCTATGCCTCTTATCAACTTTTCCTTGGCTCCAGTAAGTTTTGTTTTTACACTCTCTAACAGTTGCTGGGTCCAGAGTAGCTGATCCATAGAGCTTTCTGGATCTACTTTATAGGACCTACTTATCTCTTGAAGCCACTCCCCTGGCCACGGATTACTTCGGGAAAAATGGTACATATCTAGAACTAACTGTTGAAGTTTGGCATCATTGCGATCAGCTGTATAGCAGTCTACCAAACGGTAAAATTCTTCGTCTTCTTGTCCGTACTCTTCCTCCAATAGTTCCTCCAGCACTTCTTCCTTGATTAATTCTATTTCAGCAGTATCCCCAACCCTGAAGCCCGGGTCTAAATCGGTTAAGTAGTAGTATCGACGCAGCACTGATAGGCAGAAGGAGTGGAATGTAGATATATGTGCCTTGTTTATCAGCGCCAGCTGCCGCTTTAGGCTTTCATCTCCAGGTCTATTGGCCAGTTCCTGCTCTAACGCCTCGCCTATCCGCTTTCTCATTTCAGCAGCTGCCGCATCTGTAAATGTAACAACAAGAAGATTATCCACATCTAGCGGATCTTTAGGGTCGGTTATGCGCCTGATCAGGCGCTCTACCAAAACAGCCGTCTTTCCAGAACCAGCTGCAGCAGCTACTAAGGTATCAGTACCCCTTGCCTCAATAGCCTGCTGCTGTTCTTTAGTCCACTTCACCATTTAACGCCTCCTTCTGCTTCAGTTTCTGTACTATTTTTTGTTTATTCTCTACTTGTAGCTGTCTATAATCATTTCCTTCTATGCTTTCATCGAAGGCGCAAAATGGTTTAAAGCTACAGTAGGTGCACGCTTTTTTATCCTTAAGCTTATAGGGATTTATTTCTATATTGCCAGCCAGTATTTCTCTGCCTGATTGGATGAACACATCTCTAGTGTGCTTTCTCAACACTCCTATCTCTTCTTCTCCTATCACTGAAGCTCTGCTGTCAAATTGACCATCTTTCTTTAAGCGCACAGGCACAATGTCAGAACCTTGCTCCAAATCTACATCCATCATTTTTGCAATTTGGGAGTCAGCTACAACCAAGCCCTTCATCTTAAATGCTTTGAACAGCTCTTGCTCCAATTCCTCTCGCTTCAGCTCCTTGGCAGTAGAATACATAGGGTTGTGCACATGGAAATACAACAGCCCTGCAGGCAAGGCTTGAGTCCCCAGCCATTCTTCAGAGTGAGTAAGTGCCACATCCAAATAGGTAAGCATCTGCAGAGATAAACCATGATAGACTTGACTCAAATCTAAGTCAGTTCCACTGGACTTGTAGTCCACAATTCGCAAGTATAGCTCTGACTGCTCTTTGGCCACATCTACTCGATCTATACTACCCACCAACTCTATAGTGCTATTATCGTCTAACTTCAACTCCAAGGGAGGTAACTGTCCCTTAGGTCCAAACTCCAGCTCCAACCCTCTAGGTGCAAACTTACTTTTACTAACATGTTTACACATAGCTGCAGCTGACTTTCCAACTACTGCCTTGAGCTTTTTGGTCAAATACATATATCTATTTGAACTCATGAGGATTTCACTCTGAATTTGGGGCGCCAACTCATCCACCGCTTGAGCAGCAAGCTCCATGCTCTCTTCTTGACTTATGGTTGCCCAATCCCGCTTTTCGCTTATAACTCTTTGGGTAAACAAAGTTAATGCCTGATGGAATAGCTGCCCCAAATCAGGGGTTTCCAAGCGAAAGATTTTTCTCTCCCTAAGCTTTAACCCGTGGTGAGCAAAATGGGCAAAGGGACATTGTTTGTATTTCTCAATGCGAGAAACACTTACCTGAAGCTTATTGCCAAAGAGAACTTCTCCCGTTCTTCTGTTTAACTTTTGCTCCTGGTTAGTATAAAATAGGCTTCCCAACATAATAGCAGCTTGTTGTTTCAACTCACTATCTTTTACATACCAGTTATAAACTTCCCACCAGAGTTCATCCACAGGATAGCCCCGCCGCCACTGGCGCAAACTGGCCACAAGATGGGATAGGGTCTGTCTGGGCAAAGTGACATAGTTGAGATCGTCCCCACCCATTTCCTCCCCTGGCTCAGGATATATCATCTGTTCCTTAAGCTGGGGAAACAGTTTTTTTATCAGGTTTAGCAAATTTGATGGGAGTAAAGCCTTTCCTTCCTCATCTGCCAGAGGATAACTGAGCCATAATTTATCTGATGCACTGGTTAAGGCATTGTAGATAATAAACTGCTCGTCCAAAAGCTTTCTCCTGGTATCTGGTCCTAGGAGTATCCCCCCTTGAATTGCCATTAGGTCCCGCTCTTCTTCAGATAAAATTCCCTTTTCCTTCACTCGAGCGGGAACAATCCCATCATTTACACCCAATATAAATGCGCAACTCACATTAGACAACCTAGATCTATCCATACTGGCAACCATAACCTGATCTATGGCAGGTGGCACCAGAGCAAAACACATACTGTCTATACCCGCTTCTATGAACCGAACAAACTGCTGAGGGCTCATTTCTTCTGCCCCCATAATCTCCACTAACTGATCTAGAAGCTCCAATACCGCCTTCCACACTTGGGAATGCTCTCTAGCGCGGAGTAAATCTCCCTCAGCTTCTGCTTTTTGCTGTATCTGCTTTAGCTTTTCTGGGATATCCAGTTCTTCTAATAAGTAATATAGAGCGGTACACATATCTCTGCCGGTTTCAGCCTTTTTTAACTTTTTCTGAAATTGTAACAATTGAGTCGACACCAATTCTCGCAGTTGGTTAATCCGTACTAAATCATATTTTTTCTTACCCCGTTGCCATTCTTGCTGCCATTTGCTCCCCTTAATCCCAAACTCTAGCACGTAGTTTTCGAACACATCTAGCTCTGATCTAATCGACCCTAGCTCATCTATGCTTTCTACGGGATATAATAGCTCTGTCTTAATACAGCGAAAGACTGCATCATAGGTCCAGTTGTGGGTTACTACCTCTAAGCTAGACCTAATCAATTCAATTAGAGGATGGTGAAACATTGGGCGTTTCTGATCAATGAAAAAGGGAATATGATAGTAGGAAAACACTGTTCTGATTAAATCGTGATAGGGCTCTAGGTCTCTAACTATAATAGCTACATCTTTATAGCGATAGTCTCCATCCCGCACTAAAGCAATGATCTCTCTAGCCACTTGCTCTATTTCCACTCGCCTGTTTACAGCAGCCGCCAGCGTTACCCCCTCTTCGCTGGTAGCTGGAACGGGTGGTCTCACATTAAAATACTCTTCCAAATGACCTAAGGCCTGTCGTTCTTTAAAGCGCAGAGGTGTTCCCTTAACCTTAGTCTCTGGACACAAGTTTAAGTCCAATACTCCCTCTATATCAACCAAGCTTTCCTCTGCTAGTTCTTTGATTTTTTGATAGGTCTGAGCTGGCTGATAGAATAACTCCATTTCTCCTGGCAGTTGATGGTCATAAGGTCTGTCCAAAGTTAGAGTTATATTTACTTGATCACAGTGAATGATTAACTGTTTCAGTACTAATAGTTCTTGGGGATCTAGATAATGAAAGCCGTCAACCCATACTCGAGCTCCTTTAAGATAGCTGGAATTGTCTATCTTAGTTGCTAGCAAGGGCAGGTAGTCTTCGTTGTAAAGATAATGTTGTGCCATCTCCTGCTCTAATTCTGCATAGATTACAGCTAAGTCTTGTAGTTTATGGTCAAGGGCCTGCTCCCCCTGTAGGCGCTCTCTGCTGTCCTGTAATAATTCTGGGGTAATGCAGTAGCGCTTTAATTCGGCTACCATTTCCTCTAGCTGCTGGGAAAACCCTGGTTTTTCCCATACTTTATCAAAAACCTTTAGCTTATCTTTTTGCCTTTCCACAATTCTGCACAAAAGCATATTCATGCCCCTGTTGTCCAAGTGGGTTCGGGTCATGCCCCCTGTTTCTCCTAGTATCCGATAGGCCAATCTTGAAAAGCTAAGCACCTGAGCTCTGATATTACCCTGAAGACTTCTAGCTGTACTGAGGTTGTATTCGGACTGAAAGCTCATCTGCTCTGGTACTAGATATATTAACGGCTTCCCATCGGGCTTAGCCTCTATTTCCTTACTCATCTCTTCCAGGCAGCTGCTGGTCTTTCCAGTACCAGCCCTTCCTAATATAAAGCGCAGTGACATAACAAATCCCCCTATTTATTCATCTACCTAACCTAAATCCTGCTCTGCTTCCTCTACTCTCAGATACTACTTCTAGTCGCGCATCGATCCGCTCCCTCAACTCGGGTACGTGAGATATAATCCCCACTAGGCGCCCCCCTTGTTGTAGGTCAATTAATGCCTTCATGGCAAAATCCAAGGTCTCTGGATCCAGCGTGCCAAAGCCTTCATCAATAAAAATAGCATCCAAGTAAACCCCACCTGAATGGTTTTGAACCACGTCAGCCAATCCCAGTGCTAGGGCCAAGGAGGCGAGAAAGGATTCGCCTCCAGATAGAGTTGCAATACTCCGGGCTTGCCCCGTATAATTGTCAAACACTTCAAGATTTAACCCCGCTGCTGCCCGTTTGTGGGCCCTATCCATGGTGCGCTGCAAATGATATCTTCCCTTGCTCATTAGCTTAAGGCGCTCTGTAGCCGCCACAGTTACATCATCCAATAGAGCTCCCAGCACAAAGCGCTGAAAAGTCACTCCAACCGGATTTTTCCCATTGGCCACATCAGCTAAGTGCCCTAAAATACCATACTCACGCTCCAGTTTTTCCACTTTTCCTGACAATGTCTCCAACTGCATCAAACACTTGTCTTGACGCTTAACCTGTTCACCCAGTTGCATTCTTCTCTCAGTTAGCTGCTCTACTGTAGTACTAATTAGCTCCACTGTTGCTAACAGCTTTTCTAAATCGGGCTCCTCCAAGTTTGCAGTGGCTACCACTGCCCGCTCTTGCCTATCCTGAGCGGCACTGTACTTGTGTTCAAAGTCCTGTATCTCTTGTTCCAATAACTTTAGCTGCTCCTGGGTCAGCTTTGCCTGCTGAAACTCACTATAATCTGCAAAGCCCACTTCAGTTAACCTGCGTTCAAACTGTTCCTGCTCATCTTTCCAATGCTGTTCACAGCGCTTTAACCGCTCTTCTGTTCCTTGAAACTCTGTTTTTATTCTAACTAAGTTCTCTAGAGCCTTGTCTTTTTCGAAGCGACTGCTTTCCAAAAGCTGCTCAATTCTATTCAAGTCTATTTCTACTTTTTTTCGTGTATCTTTTAACACCTGATCATCCTGCAACTCTTCAGGTACTTTACTTTGCTGCAGATTTATTACAGCCTTCAGTGCACTTAGGGAGCTATTGAGTTCCCCCTGCTTTTCTTTTAGACTTTCTAAATCTTTTTTAGTTTCTTCCCCTTTAGCTTTTAACTCACTGTATTCCTTGGTTAAGTCTACTTCCCGCTGCTTAGCATTGCGGGCCTTAGACCATAGCTCCTTCTTTTGCACCAATTGCTCTTTAAGCTCCGCTATGGAGGACTTTAAGTCTTCTCCTAATTCTTCCTTTAGATCTATTACTTTTCCTTCCAGCTTGGCTTGGTCTAGCTCTAACTTGTCAAGTTGCTCCTTGGCTTTCCCCAACTTTTCTTCTGCCCGCTCCAACTCTTCTTGCTTATGTTGCAGTTCTTCTTCTGAGGGCAAATCCCCTTCATATCTAGCAGGGTTAGGGTGTTCTAATGAGCCACAGACGGGACATGGTTTTTCTTCCTCAAGCCCACGGGACAGTATAGCCGCTTGTCCACTGTGGATTTTAGCTTGAGTTTGCTCCACATCACTTTTGGCTTGATCGTATGCTAACTTTAGTTGATCCAGTTTTTTGCGATCTTCACCTAACTCTTGTCTCCTTACTTTTAGCTGGGCTTCCAAATCTATTAAACTCTGTCTTTTCTGCAGCAACTTTTCATGAGCTTCCACTTGCACTTGTAGCAACTGTTCACTGGTAGCTAGGGTTTTTTTCTGCTCTAGCTCTGACTCAAGTTGCTTAAGCTTGTCTTCCACTTCATTTAATTCCCCGGTCTTCGCTTGTATATCTGTTTTCATGGCTTTCTCTGTTGTTTCTTGCTTTGTTAGCTCTAATCTGTTTGCGCCCAGTTCTGCTACTGCTTCCACAAAGCTACCCAACTCTGTTAGCTTCTGCTTGAGCTCTTCTCTTTCTGGCTCCCGGGCTTCGGCTTCTCTAAGTTTCTTGCTTGCCTCTTGCTCTTGCTTTTGAGCTTTTTCTAAGCTGACTTTTTTGTTGTCAAACAACTCTTTTACTTCCTCTAGCTCTTCTACCCTAGCCTTTAAATTCCTCTCGCCATCAACTAGTTGAGCAGCCTTTTGGGCACTCTGGTGCTTTTGTTTTTTGTCCTGTATGGCTTGTAGACTATCCTTTAAAGCCTTTAGCTCCCTTTCTGCCACTTTTAACTCTTGAAATTTAGCTTGAATTTCTCTCCCTTGATGCAATTTTTCTTCAGCGCTCTTTTTTTTCTGGATCTCATCATTAAGCTTAGTTAAAAGCTCTTTAAGCTCTTGTTGGTTATTTTCATTTAATTCCTGTAAGCTCCTTTGATCTACACAGCCCACCTGCTGAAGTAGAATTTCCTGTTCCCGCTCCATGTCCTTAATTTTTACTTCAATCTCTTTAGCACTTTCCTTTAAATGAGCTTCAATGTACCTGTAATGTTCAGTACGAAATAGTTTTTCAAGGATTTGCTGGCGCTCCTTAGAATCTGCCATTAGCAACTTGCGAAACTGGCCTTGAGGCAAAACAACTACCTGTCTAAATTGCTCGCTGGTAAAGCCCAATCTCATTTCTACAGTATCGGTTACAGCCTTCCAGCCACTGGCCTCAATTTTCCACTGGTCCTCTTCCAGTTTCCACAGAGTTGCTTCTGCATTCTGAACAGTAACTCCCGAACCCCTTTTCTTTGTACGCTCCTGTTCAGGTAGCCGCTTTACACAAAATATGTGTTCACCTAACTGAAATTCAAACTCCACTTCCGTAGTCACACTAGCATCAGCATATTGACTGCGCATCTGTCTCCCATCTCGCTCAGCTCCACTGGTATCACCGTAAAGAGCAAAGCACATAGCATCAACAAGGGTTGTCTTTCCAGAACCTGTGGGGCCATGAATTAAAAATATATTTCGCTCTCCTAGGTCCCTAAAGTCTAATTCTTGCTTTTGCACATAGGGACCAAATGCGGCCACTGAAACTTTTAAGGGCCTCATTTATTTCACCTCCCGCTGTGACTTGTAGAATTCTTCAAGCCCAGCTGCTAAAGCACTATTATACTCTTCAGACATGGGCTCATTGGTAACCTGTTGGAAAAAGGCAGAAAACAGGTCTTTGTCTTGAACGCTTTTGTAGTCACCTTGGGGTTTACACATATCTTCTTGTTCTTGTCCCATTGTGGGGCGTTCGATGTGTAGCACATTTGGATAAACCTTTCTCAGTTTGCCAATAGCATCTAATATAGCTCCCTTGTCTTGGAGACTAACCACTAGATAATCTTCCTTTTGCTTATCCTCATGCCCATTGGTCAATATCTCCTCAAGTAACCCCTCAACTCTACGCAAATCCCGTTTTGGCCTCAGATATACCTGTTCAACTTCAACGTTACCCTTAGAATCTAGCTCCACTAAGGAAATTGATTTATTGTGCGCAACCTCTGAGAATGAGTATTTCAAAAGGGATCCTGAATATCGAATACTATCCCTTCCAATGGATTGGGGGCGATGCAAGTGGCCAAGGGCCACATAATTGAAGGGAGTAAAGTGATTCCAGTTTACTGCTCCACTGCCACCTACACTCAAGGGTCTCTCAGATTCACTTTCCTGTCCTCCTGCAAGAAAGGCATGACCAACTGCCACCTTGCGCACGCCTTGAGGCACTTGCTCCATGCACCTGTTAATGGCTGCTTGCATCGCTCCATCCACGTCTGGAATCTGTTCTAACTGTAGCCCCGCTCCTACTATGGCCGGCTCAGCATAAGGCACTGGGGAAAAGCACACATCACCGTACTCGTCCTCTAACACAACAGGCTCTATATCAGCTCGATAGCTGCCTATCACATGTAACCCCCGATAAGCTAGCAGCTTATGACCAAAACTCAACCGCTCTGGACTGTCATGGTTGCCTGCAATTGCCACTACAGGGGTTTTATGTTCTATTAAAATTTTAGACATCACATGATCTAAGAGTTCCACTGCCTCAATTGGGGGCACAGATCTATCATAGATATCTCCCGCTATTACTACTGCATGAGGTTTTACATCTTGGACTAACTTAATAAACTCTTCCAGGACCCAAGCCTGGTCCTCTGTCATATGCTTGCCGTGGAACATACGGCCTAAATGCCAGTCAGATGTATGCAAAATTTTCATTTTTTACCTCCTCCTACTATGAGAAAACACTCTAGCCGAAGCTAAAGTGTTTTTGCACTGAAATTTAAAGCATTTATTCAGTTTCTAAAACCTTTATTTGAACTTGACCAACACCGTGGGGTCGCAGTCCGATTTCTTCTGCTGCCCTTTCAGATAAGTCTATCACTCTTCCACCCGTGAAGGGGCCCCTATCATTAATACGCACAATGATACTCTTACCTGTTCGTTCAAAAGTCACTTCCGCATAAGTCCCGAAAGGCAAACTAGGATGAGCAGCTGTCAACGCATGTCTATTATATGCCTCTCCGCTAGCTGTACGTCTTCCGTGAAACTTAGCCCCATACCAGGAAGCTATCCCTTCTTCTCTATAGGGTACTCGAAACAGGTCTTGTAGCTGTGCTGCTAGCTCTCCTCCTATTCCCGATACATGCTGCAATTGTCCTACATTAGAGAATTGACCCCTTTCCCTTCGGAAATTAATAATATTTGATGCTGTGTTTTCACATATAAGGTCTACTTGAACCAAGTCTTCATGAGAAACATTATTTAAATCTAACCTCTTTTGGGGTAAGTCAAGTGAACCAAGCTGATCTTCTTGAATAGATATGTAGATTATCTCATTTTCCACACACCAATAAACATTAAATCCCATCATTTCAGTAATTCTTCTCAATGAAACATTCAAGCTTCCTTCTATAAAGCTTTTATTAATTCCATCAGTTACAATCACATCGTTTACTATTATAAAATCCCTGTCCACTGGTATCTCTATTGCTGTCCCATTGTATTCTACCAATGTAGATCTAGAATCTCCATCCCACTTTACCTTTGCGTCAAACTCCTCCATAATTGCCCTTACTGGAATAAGACTGACTCCATTTTGCACCACCACAGGTTCATCCAACGGCCTATCATTGACTACTACCTTAAAATAATCTACGTTTGTCTCCTCTGCCCCAGCTATTCCTGGAATAGCAAGGAAACACATCAGTAACATTGAAACTATTAACTTCACGTTTATCCTCCTATTTGCTAAAATTCTAACTAAAGTTATTCTACATGAAGTGGAATTTTCCTTTATTTTTTTGTATACCATTTTTTAAGATAAGTTATCCTGTCTCCTTATAAAAACCACTCCAACATGGAAATGCTATAGCTAAAAGATATAGAAAGGTGGTTGTTATGCTGTGAGTGAGTGGAACCCTTTAAAGGAAATAAATAATTTTAGTAAAGATGTGAATAGCTTATTAGAAAAATCACCCTTTAGTATGTTTTATGGTCAAGGAACGCCTAGAGTTGATATCTATCAAACAGAAGATGATGTTATCCTTAAGGCTGAGCTTCCCGGGGTAGCTAAAGACGATTTAGATGTGTTTGTAGACGACGAATTTATTAAGCTATCTGGCGAGACAAGAAAGAGCAGTGAGATTAACGATGAGCACATCTACAAAACTGAGCGCTATTTTGGCACCTTTAGTCGAACTATTCCCTTGCCTGTGGAAGTGAAATCAGAAGAAGCTCGAGCCGAGTACAGAGATGGAATTCTTTCTATTACTGTCCCCAAATCAGAAGCCGCAAAGCGTAAGGGAAGAAAAATCAATATTGATTAAAGGAAACCGCCTCTTTTGGCGGTTTTTTTAATTGAACTTTCTCAATGTCTTTGTTCCATCGTGGTAAAAGATAACTCCCTTATTGTTGAGAACTGTCTCTAGGTGCACAGGCTTTTGCCAAATATGGTATACATAAGGTAGTGTTTTTTCCAAGTGCTTGATATCAAGTTCAACTCCTTCGTAAATGTGTCGCATGAAAAGCTCACCCTGCAGATTGTAATTACCATCTGCCACCACTATATTAGGGAAGCCACAATTTATCAAATTGCCCACAATACCTTCTCTGACAGCTTCCCATTGAGTTTCAGTAACTTTCCACTTTCTATCTTCCTTTCTAAATAAGTATAAGTCCAAATCTTCAATTATTTCTTGAGTCAGGTAATTGCGAATAAAGGAAAGGTCACTCTCCATTTCCCTAACTTCAAACATTCCACTATACCCTTGCTTTTTAAATATGTCCTCCCATAATTTTAGCCCTAAAGAATAGGGGTTTAGTTGCTTTTTATCAGCTCTGATTACATTAGCATGCATTTTTGCAAACTCTATAATCTCACTGTCAATTAAGTTTATCTCCCGCATTATTCTCAAATGCCAAAAGGTGGCCCACCCTTCATTTACAATTTTAGTCTCCAATTGCGGCCAGAAATAGATCATTTCATTGCGTACAGTGGTTATAATGTCCAGTTGCCATTCCTCTAGGTGCGGACAGCTTTTTGCCAAGTAGAGCAGTAAATCCTTTTCTTCATCTATTGGCTCTGTCTTCCAGGCCGGATTTCTAGCTTTAATAGGGTCAATATTTTCCTGAATTGAGATGCACGCATCAAGAAAGTCTTCTACTATTTCTTTCCCATATTTAAACTCATAGTTTCTAATTCGCTCTGCAGCATTTGTCATAGTATCTATCATTGTTGTTGAGGTATGGGTAAAGTAGGCGTTGTTTTTAAAAAAGTCACTGTGCGCCAAAGCATGGGCTATTACCAATTTATTTTGAATTAAGGAGTTGCCACTGAGCAAGAAGGCATAACAAGGATTTGTGTTTATAACAAGCTCGTAGATTCTAGATAAATTATAGTCGTATAGGGTTTTCAGCTTAAAAAAAGATTTACCAAAGCTCCAATGATTATATCTACTTGGCATCCCGTAAGCACCAAAAGTGTAAATAATATCTGCTGGTACAACCTCAAATCGCATGGGATAGAAATCTAACCCAAAAGCCCTGGCCACACTACAGGCTTCAGCTATCACCCCTTCAAGTTCCTTTACTTCTTTCTCCTTAATCAGCACCACCCCCACTATCCTGATGAAAAAAAGCTTTAAGCGCTGAGTGTACTTGAGTTTTATCCTTTAAACTTAAGCAAGAGAATTTTGGATTTTTTATCTTTTTGTATACTGAGACTAAGGAGCTACTATAATAGGGGTTGCCTATCTCTCCATAGCCAAACATATTACAATTATCTAAAAGTTGATTTATTAATTTTATACATTGGTCATTGTCACTGGGCAAGTTATCTCCATCGGAAAAGTGAAATAAGTAGATGTTGTAATCTTGGGGATTATACTTTTGTTCAATTAGGTCTAAAGCTAACCTGTAGGCTGAGGAGCACTTGGTCCCACCACTCTCCCCTTTTGTGAAAAATTCTTCTTCAGTTACTTCTTTTGCTTCTGTGTGGTGAGCTACAAAAATTATTTTTATGCTTTCATAGTTACTTTTTAAAAACCTACTCATCCAAAAGTAAAAACTCCTGGCTATGTACTTTTCATATTCTCCCATACTACCTGATACGTCCATCATAGCTATAATTACCGCATTGCTTTCGTATTTCACCACTTCGTCCCAACTTTTAAAGCACATATCTTCTGGTGAAAAATTCCCTATATGCGGTTTCTCCTTTAGTGAGTTTCGCTTTAGGTTTGCTAATATTGTTTTCTTTTTATGAATATTGCCCATACTACCGCTTTTTCTTACATCGTTAAAATGGATAGATTTACTTTCCAAGTCAGGTGCTTTCTTATTTTTTAGGTTTGGCAGTTCAAGCTGACTAAATACAATCTCCTCCATTTCATCAATGGTCACATCTGTCTCATAGTAGTCTTCTCCTGGCTCTTCTCCCGCGCCCTCACCTTTAGTAAATGTATCCTTGCCGTTGTCCCTGCCCAACGCATCCCCCTTTTGAGTGTTTCCCTCACCCTGGCCTACTAGCGTTTGTTTCTCATGGTTAAACCGAAATTTATATAGCTTTAATGCTCTAACGGGAAGTTTCAGTGTCTTCTTGCCATTAGACATTATTATTCCCTCTTCACTGACCACGTCTGATAAGTTTTTTCTTATGGCCTCTTTTACCTTTTCCCGATGTCGCTGTTGATCCATGTATCCTTTCCTGTGAAGACTCCAATCTTCATCACTTACGAGAAATGGAACGTATTTCATGTTTGTTATCACTCCTAGCGACTGAGCAAGCTGCCCACATATTTTAACAAATCATTGGCGCAAACAGGGCAATATCCGTTGTTTTCCACTAAGCTATCCACAACTTGATTCATTTTCTTTAGTTGCTTCACATCTGGACTGTTACTAGTTGTAGTTATCTTAACTAGGTCTTTTAAATCAGCAAATAATTTTTTTTCGATAGCTTCCTTTAGCCGTTGGTGTGAGTTATAATCAAAACTCTTATTTCGCCTTGCGTATGCCGACATTCTAATCAATATTTCTTCCCTAAAGCTCTTCATTGCATTTTCAGATATTCCTATCTGCTCTTCTATTGACCGCATTAATTTTTCATCTGGCTCTATTTCTTCTTCAGTTATGGGATCTTTGGTTGTTGAGCCGTTGCAGTAGGCTTCTACATTGTCTAAGTAATTGTTTAGTAAACTCATAGTAGCTTCCTCATAGGAATAGACAAATGCTCGCTGTACATCTTTTTTTGCCTCTTGATCAAGTTCCCTGCGGACTAAAGAAATATAATCTAGTAATTCCTCCCGCTCCTCTTCTTTAATAGATGTGTGTTGGTCTAAACCCTCTTTTAGAGCTTTCAACACATCTAAAGCATTGATGCAAACTGTATCGCTATTAATTAGGGCGCTAGACACTCGATTGATTACGTATCTGGGATCTACGCCGTTCATCCCTTCACCTAGAGCCCTTCCTTCCCGCTTTAACTCAGCTAAGTCTTTTTCCTTAAAGTCGTCAAGCTGTTCTCCATCATATAACTTCATTTTCTTTATTAAATCCATTCCCTGCTTCTTTGAATCTTTTAACCTTGACAAAATTGAAAACATAGCTGCTGCTTCTAAGGCATAAGGGGCTATGTGAACATTCCCAGTATCGCTTTGGTCAATGATTTTTTTATAGATTTTTACTTCCTCTGATACTTTTAGGTTATAGGGGATTGGGAGCACTATTATTCGAGATTGGAGAGCCTCATTCTTTTTATTACTTATAAACGCCTTATATTCCGCTTCATTGGTATGAGCAATTATCATTTCATCTGCATAGATTAAGGAGTATCTGCCTGCCTTAAAATTTCCCTCTTGGGACAAGCTTAGTAGATTATATAGGAACTTTTCATCGCATTTAAGCAACTCCTGAAATTCCACCAAGCCGCGATTTGCCTTATTTAACTCGCCGTCAAATCGGTAAGCTCGGGGGTCAGATTCCGATCCGTATTGGGAAATAGTTGAAAAGTCTATGCTTCCTGTAAGCTCAGAAATATCCTGAGATTTAGGATCGGAGGGACTAAAGGTGCCAACTCCTACTCGCCTTTCTTCGGAGAAAACTACTCTTTCTACCATTACATCTTCAAATTTTCCGTTGTATTTGGTTTTCAGCATCATCCTACAGGATGGGCAGAGACTGCCTTCAATATAGACTCCGTACTCCTGCTGGAACTCCTCTCTTAGCTCTTGAGGTATCAAGTGTAAAGGTTCCTCCTGCATAGGGCAACCCTTAATAGCGTAAACTGCGCCTTCTTCTGTTTTGGTATACTCTTCTAGGCCCCGCTTTAGCATGGCCGCAATAGTGGACTTACCACCACTAACTGGACCCATCAAAAGTAAAATTCTCTTTCTCACATCTAGCCTTCTAGCCGCTGAATGAAAATACTCTTCCACAAGCTTTTGGATTGTATCATCAAGGCCAAATATTTCTCTATTAAAGAACTTGTAGGACTTTACTCCATCCCTTTCTTCCACACCTTTGGAGATAATCATATTATATATTCGCCTGTGTGCCAGTTGCGTAATAGCTGGATTTTGTTTTACTATCTCTATGTAATCAATAAACTTACCATCCCAGTTAATAGCCTTTTCACGCTGTCGGTACTCCTTTAGCTTCTGTGCAAATGTCACATTTTTACCCCCTTAAACTATTATCTCGTAGAGATTCTATGCACAGAAATTTGTAAAAAGAAGTAAAAAGAGGCCACTGGAGTCCCAGTAGCCTCTTTTTACTTGCTATTTTTATTTTTATAAACTTGATAAAGTTTACCTAGCATTTCAAATGAACCATCTACTTCCTTTTCCTCTTCTTTTTCATCTAGCTCTTCATAACCCTGGCTTTGTGTTTCTTCTATTTGATTATCCTCCTCTTCATTGCTTACACTTTCTTGAATCTCTTCCTGCTGAACATCCAAATTAGGTTTATAGTATTTCTTACTTTTGAACCCGCTTGAAGTCATAATCTATTCCCCCTTATAACAAGTCTTTCACTTCACATATTTATTCATTACTTGCTGCACTTTACTTGCTTTTTCCTGGTCAGAAAGACTTGTATCATGCTTAATTTTATAAAGCTCTTTCAATATATCCATTGAATCAGAGGATGATAAATAATCATGATCAATATCTATTTCAAATCCTCTAATTGTAAATTTAGAAGATCGGCCTTTTTCATCAGCCATAGCCGGCCCCTCCTCAAGTACCTTATTTTAAAACTTCACTGTGGTAGTCTCCCTTTTGTTTTTATCTTTTATGTCTTCTATTACTTTTGTCTCTCCCTTTTCAGCCTCTTTGCTGCTAGCAATCATTTTTTGAGTATCTTCACCAAAGTTTATCTTATTATGCTTTTCAACATCAACACTCATATTTTTATATTTAGTATTGGTTTCGTCGTACTGCTCTCCATCTACAAATATATCTCCATTTTTATTAATTCTAATTTCCGTTGGCATTCCTTTATTTCTGATATTTTTTATAGTAATCCAATTTTTGCTTTCTTTACTGTCATTAACCACCATAGAATCACCCCTCTAAATCAGCTGTGCTAGAAATTTTTACAGTAGTAGCACCTTGGGTAGCTACGGAATATGCAGAGAGGGTCATATTAGACTGACTATTGGTATTTAGTTGATCTATAATTTGTGCTTCCATATGCACATTACTATTTGTATTGTTCACGTCCTTTAATTTTTTCAGTGTTTCATCTGACATATTAAAGAACCTCCCTTTTAAATTGCTCTATTTTTTTCAACACATTATAAACCTCTTTTTCATCTGCGTTTATATTTTTCATTAAAGACTTTGTCTTCTCCACTGGATCGGCAGTATAATAATATTCCCTGTCTTTATCTATTTCTTTTAATAATGCTTCATAGATAGCCTTTTCCTTCAGGAATAAAAAATCTTCTATTTTAATGTTATAATTTTCAGGTCTTTGATGAGGACCACCTTGATCTATATATTTTTCTGGCCATTTATGACCCTGTTTACAATAGAATTCTACCTGTTCTGGTTTGTATATTTTTATTACTTCAGTTTCATTACAGGTGTTGCACTTCATTTAATCCCCCCTACCTATCGTGTTACTATACCCAAAATATTTACTCCTGGACTTATTTCAATTAATTTGAATTTTCTATCATTTACCCAAAAATTTCCTTGTTCGTCTGCTTTTATATCTATATTTAGATCTTCAAATTCACAATTTTCCAATTCAAAAGGAGATATCATTAGAAAAAGAGAATTTATCTGCACCTGTGTTCCATTTTTAGCTCCGCTTAGGTTCGCTTGATTAGAAGCGTTAATTAGAAAATTAAACTGTTTTTCGGCTTTATTATCGCTATTAGGACTCAATCTCTTCATCTCCTTCCTCATTGGCTTCGCTATCAGTTACTTTTTTATCTGCATACACTCGGACATTATCTTGATTATTTAAAGTCTCCTCATCTATTCCAGAAAGCTCTACCTCTCCAGTTTTTTTCACCTTAATTGATATGGGAATACTGTCCTCTTCTACAGAGTAATTGCTCAGGTAATTTAGCCCCAATAAAGCTACAAAGTTAAATTGATATAATTGGAGTTTTTTAGCTCGAGTAAGGTTTGCTTGATTTGATAAGTTAATACCGGAAACCTGTATATCCCCGTTAGCCACCATATTACCCCCTTGCAGTACAGTTTCTTTTTCTATGTATATTCCCTGTATAATTTTTTTATGCTAATTGCTTTAAAGGGCCTTTTTTACAAAAGGCCCTTTACAATTTAATTTGTTTTCAACTTTTAACTACAAATTTGATCATTGTCTTCATTTATTGCATAGCCACACTGTGATTCGATTACATCTTGCACTTGAGCAGCTATTAGCACTAGTACTTGTTGTGCAGTAGAACTAGAACTTGCTGAGCAGTTTGGTTGACACACTTTTGATTAACTACACTAGCTATAAATACATCTCCTGAACTTGACATTCTTACATTCCTCCTTAAATGATTAGGTTCATTACATACTATGGATTTATCTTCAAAATGTTGACACAAAAAAATTCCGCCAGCATCCACTGACGGAATTAGTTATTTTATTATCTATCTAAATACTCCCTCACTACTTCTGAGAATAAAGCAATGCCCCTCTCTGCGGATTCCCGGGCATTTGTATGGGACCCCACTTCTAATAACAAACTTCTTGGAAACATATCTTGATTATAATTACCGCTAGCTACAAGAATACCTTTTACTAAGTCAGGGTGCACCTCATCAGCCACTGCCTTAAGCTCTCTGGCAAAATCTAAATTTACATTCTTATTCTGGTTTTGACGGCCAACTACAAATAAAACCTGCGTAACCCATGTTCCATCAACCTTTTCTGCATAAACTTGCTGAGGTGCTGCATCTCTGTGTATATCGAATAACAATTCTGGGTCCTTTTCTAACAGGCGAGAAACTGTACGCCTGCTCCTCCTGTAAGCCCCTCTGTCGTGGGGTAAATGTAAGTCTTCTGCATGAACTGCTGTAACCCTCAGCTCTTCTAAGCTTTTTTTAAATTCACTCCCAACTTCGTGTATACCACCTTTTCCATAGATACTGTGGGTTCCATCACTACTAACAAAGGATTCTGCATTGTGGGTGTGATAAAATATGACTGGTCCTACTGGTTCTAGCTGTTCTGCTCTATCATCCCTGTCTGATGGACCGTCTTCCTGCTGTGGTACATCTTCTATTTCATCGCCAGTGAAAAAGCGCCATAGCCCCTCCAACTGTGTCTCCCTTACTTCAATAAACTCAATCTCTTCAATCTCCTCCATAATAGCATCTAGTCCTTGTATACTGACAACTCTGTAGGGTATATTATCTGCTCCTATATACTTGTCCCCTACACGGATATTTCTAGCTGTCTTTAAAAGAACATTATTTTGGTTATCAATTAACCGAAAGTAGGAGCCATCGCTTAATTCATTTCCAATTAGAGCAGTATTCATATTCACAATTGATGCCCCACCTAGAAGTGCTCCACTTAACACCATTACAGCTAAGGATATTAACGCTATGGGCTTTACCCATTTAACTCCAGTGTACTTAGTTATCCGTTCGTAAATCTCACCTACAACTTCAGCTATTACCACTGCTAACACACCCGTTAACAAAACTGCATCAAATAGGCCTGCTCCTCCAATAGTAATAGGGACACCCTGTAATCCTCTGTATGCATTTTCCATAGCTGCTGCTATGTCTACTAATACTATACCTAAAACACCCGCTGCAAAAGAGGCTCTCCGCGACCGCCCCAGAGCATAGGCTATTCCCGCTGCTATAATTGCTGGCAAAAAAAGCGAATCTATGTCAAACGCCAAGGCTCCAGGCTCTATTGGTAAGACCTTATCAAAAAATAATATCCCTGCCGCTGCTCCCAAACTGGCTATGGTTGCCCGAACCTTTTCCCTTCTCTCATCTGCAGTGGTAATCAAATATAAGGCAACCCCTATTGGCACAAGAGCTCCACCTAAATTAATTTGTAAACCAATTGCACCAAAAGAAAATGGCTCTAAGTAGCTACCCAAAATTATAAGTGCTAGAATGACAAAAGCAGCCCTATCGCTCAAACGCATCTTATCCAAAACCCTTTGAGCTATTCCAAGATAGACTAAGGCTGCAACAACTGTCAATATAATTAATCCTATAGGTAAGTTGTTCATCGCACACCATCCCTTTTCTCTAAAGCTAGAGATAGTGTGTGTATAATTAATAATTTTTAAACATTAACAAACACAAGTAATTTCATCGGTTAAACTACATAGCTTTTCTAGGCCATTAGCTCGAACAATATAGCTATTTTCCGTTCCCACTGCTCCTTTCCTCGGGAAAAAGAACTTAGGTTCAAGGGCTATTATCATGCCTTCCTGTAGTTTCTCTTTTGACTTAATTCCCACAATGGGCAACTCGTCTAATTCCAAGCCCACCCCGTGTCCAATGAATTTTACTTTATTTTCTCCTACACCCATGAAGTTTGCTTCTAATTCAGCTTCTTTAACCTTTTCCATTGCAAGCTTATATAGTTGGGCACAATCTACACCAGGTCTCGCAGCCTCAGTTAACTGCTTCTCAATATTTAATGCAACCTGATGGGCCTCAAGCAATTCCTCTTCTAGCTTTCCCAGAGAGTAAATTCTAGTTACATCAACTATATAGCCGTCTAGCACAAAAGCATAGTCAATAAAAATTGTTTTTCCCTTATCTAAAGTAGTCATTCCTGCTCCTTGGGGATAAGCCGCAGATAATCCTCTTCCCCCTGTGGGGCTATCTAAGTAACTTCCTATAAGGGCATTTTCACCAAACAATACGTGCCCATAGAAAGCCTCTTGATTGTAAGCTCTCACCCTCAATATCCCTTGGTGTCCTGCTTTTCTCATTTCATATTCGATTTTAGCTGCCAATTGCATCTCAGTCATGCCTTTTTGAATCATATTTGGGATTTTTTCATACACTTTAGTAATTAAGTGTCCCGCTTCAGTCATAATTTTAATCTCATATGGAGACTTTATCATTCGGGGAATTCTTGTGTCTTTTGAAATATTTTCAAACTTTGCATGGGGATATAGTTTTTTATAGCTATTGTAGTATTTAACTGGTAGGAAATCCAATTCTAAACCCAGAATGTCAGGTTCTTCATATCCTTCATCATAGAGCAATTTAGGTATCTCACTCAGTTTTTCTATTTGTAGTACATTTTCTAGAGGGCATTCATTTCTCACTCGGGAAAGGTTTTTACAGGTAAATAGTACTGGCTCCCCTGCATCAGGTATAAATAATAGAGTCCCCTGCAGCGTTCCACTATAGTAAAATATATTTGTCAACTGATTTACAAATATTCCTACTATTCCTTTATTCCTCAAAAGCGCTTGTAGTTTACTAACGCGACCATAAACTTCTTCTCTTGGTGCTAACCGCAATTATAACCCTCCTTCTTTACCCTTTTCACTTTTAAACATTCGGCTTTTTGAGGCTGTTTACCTGCCCCAAAACAAAAATATTTGTCTTATTCATTCGCTGGAGATATAATACTTATTAAAGGAGGAATATTGCTTTGAAAATAGGGTTGCGTATTTTTAAAACAGGTCTTGCAACTGTAATTGCAATTATGATCAGCTTTATATTTACTAACATAGATCCCCTTATATGTTCTATTGCTGTAATTATTAGTCTTCAGCCTTCAGTGGCTGAATCAGTTAAGCAGGGCTGGAAAAGAGTCAAGGCTACTTTACTTGGTGCGTTTATAGGTATATTTTTAGGTTACTTGGGATTTCACGTTATAGGTACCGAATGGATCGTTCCTGTATTAATAGGTATAGGAGTTATAATAGCCATATTAATTTCAAATAAATTTAACTTTGATAGTGCTTTTAGTGCCATCTCCGTAGTTGCAGTAATGGCAGTTCCCACTAGTAATATATTTGCTGCAGGTAGTTACCGTCTCCTATCTACCTTGATTGGAATCGCAATAGCTACTGCTGTAAACTTGACTTTTGCCCCACCTAAACATAGGCCGCGATTAATTGATGAACTTGAAGTGCTAAACAACAAAATAGTAGAATTTTATAGAGCAACTGTTTCAGAATTTATCCAGTGCAATAAATCACAGTTAAGCTATACTATAGAAGAAGTAGACAATCTGAGGGAAGAATTGGAAAACATAAAACAGCTTCTTTCATTTTATACAGATGAATTGGGCTACCGCAGATACTTAGCAAATTTAGAACACTCCATCGTAAAGGAAGTTGTTCTCTTTGAAAGGGCTATCAAAACTCTAGATCTTATCTTAGATCGTATTTTAAATATAGCTCATACCACTGATGAGCGCATAGTGAGAAAAAAGTATATGGAACAAATAAATGTTGAATACGGTAAGCTTCTTAAAATGTTAACATCTATGGTAGAAATAACTACTGAAATGCAAATTAGCATTTTTCAATTCTTAAAGACAGGAAATTCCCATGAAGCAACTCAAATTAATACTGAGTTTGAAAAAATTAGTAGATTAAAGACTGAACTCTTTCAACGCTTAAACCAATGGAATTTAAACCATCCAGGAGAAAAAAATATTTTATCTCTTATGGAGATTTCCATAGTTGCCTATGATATACAGCAAACTGCCAATGATTTGCAACTCCTAGCAAAGAAAATAACATAGAAAAATGTTATTAAATTATAGAATCTTCTATTAAGGGTAACACTAGACATGTAGCGAAGTTTTTTGCTTAATAGGAGGTGGAAAGCTTGTCGAAATATGGATGCGCAAAATGCGGCAAAGAATCAGGTCTACCAGACTTCTGTTGTGGCAACTCCATGGCAGCTAAAGGTAACTTTGCCTGTAAAAATTGTGGAAAAGCAGCAAGAGAATCTCAGAAGTGCTGTAACGAAGATATGGTTAAGGTTTAAATGCAAAAAAGAAAGGCGACATTTTGAGTTAGTCGCCTTTCTTTTTTTTATCCGGTAATATTAATCTTTCGCGCACCGTTATAGGGGGCAAAAATGGCTTCTATCTGTTCATATTTTTTATCAAAAGCCATGGTAGCTGTGTGTAAGAAGTCCTTTTTAAGGTAATACCGCAAATCAAAGAAGTTAATTATATATTTATCCCCATTTAATTTCACATCAACATAGTAGTAAGGCGTGAACTCATCGAAAAACTTCCCTAACTTTGATTTTAGAGCGTGCTCTAATATTAGATCTTGCTTGGGTTTAATAAGTTTTCTTCTTACCTTAAGCTTTAACCCTAAGCTACTGGCCTGCCCCACAAAGCACTTTTTATCAGTCTCCAAAAGAAAATCCCAGGTCATAAAGCTAAGCATAGAAGGCATAACAGCTATTCTGCTAATATTAGAATTAGCAAATCGTTTTTCTAAAAGTCGCTTAACCCTATAACGCAACATCAATCTCCAACCTAAATATAATGCTAAAGCACCAAATCCAGCTGCTGACTTAATTTGCATAGGACCAGGAACTAATAATATTAATGTGAAAATAGCAAACATGATAGGATCTGGTATTGTTACTAAATTTAAACTATATCGCTTTTTGCTAAAAGGACCTAAGATTTGAGCCCCGTAGGAATTCAATATATCCATTAGTGTATGGGACATAGCTCCCAGCATGGTCCAAAAAAATAGCTGCATTAATCCGTATTCAGGAAAAAACATACTCAATCCACCAGCTATAGCAGCACTAATTAGTGCTAGCCCTGGAATTGAGTGGGAGAATCCTCGATGGTGCTTCAAATAGTGTACATCTCCTCTTAGTTGGTACACTATATCCAAATCAGGAGCCATTGCGCCCAGTACAGCTCCAATATAGATTGGATTGCTCACACTCACTTCCCCACCGGATAGTCCAGCCACACCTGCCCCCACTAGTGCATGTGTAATTGGATCCATATTATCACCTCAGTTCTAACATAAACATAAAACAATTATAACATATAATAGCGTTTAAGTTCCATGAAAATTTTACAAGTGGTTTTGTAGCAGAAGATTGTATAAAATTGCAGGAATCCTTACATATAACGACGAAAATAAAAATGGTTGCAAAACGGGAGGTAAAGAAATGAGTACTATTAACCACTTTAGGATACTTTTTATTGTTATGGTTTTCATGTTAATATTTAGTAAGCAATCTTCGGCAGAAGCTTCATCTGTGATAGATTTTAAAGGTGAAACCGGAATTTTGATTGATGCAGACACAGGGCAGGTACTATGGGAAAAAGAGCCTGATAAACAAATGTACCCTGCTAGTACTACAAAGATTTTAACTGCAATACTATTGATTGAAAAAGGTACTTTAAGTGATATAACCACAACCAGTAAAAATGCTCGCTATCAAATTGGCAGTTCACTTTATTTAGATGAGGGAGAAGACATACTTATTGAAGATTTACTCTATGGAGTAATGCTTAGGTCCGGTAATGATGCAGCAACTGTTGCCGCAGAGTATGTAGCTGGAACTGTGGAAGATTTTACAGTCCTTATGAATGAAAAAGCAGCTAAATTGGGAGCTCATAACACAAATTTTGTAAATCCACACGGACTCCATCATGACGATCACTATACAACAGCAAGAGATTTAGCTCTAATCTCTGCCTACAGCATGCAAAATGAAGTGTTTCGGGAAGTAGTGGGTACTCCTACAAAGTTTATCCCTTGGCCTAGCGAAGAATGGGATCGCCAATTAGACAACGGCAACAGACTGCTTAATAGGTATAGCGGAGCTGATGGTATTAAAACTGGCTACACTAGCAGATCTGGTAGAACTTTAGTGGCTTCTGCTACTAAAGATGGTATGCGACTTATTGCAGTCTCACTAAACTCAAGTCACACATTTGAAGACGCCATAGCACTTTTTGATTATGGGTTTGAAAACTTTAGAAGAGAAACAATTTTAAGTAATAACCAGACTTTAGTTCAAGCACAAGTTAAATTTGGAGGCCGAGTTCCCTTACTCAATTCTGGTGAGCTTTTTTATACAAAATATATTAACGAAGATCTTAATGTTGAATTCAGGCCAGTATTGAATACTTTGACTGCTCCTATAGAAAAGGGTATCCTAGCAGGAACGGTTGAAGTGTGGGTAAACAATGAACTAGTCCAATCCCTTCCCCTAATAGCGGCAGCAGACATTGATAGAAAATTATATACCCATTGGTGGTTCTATGGGTTAATCATTATGACAATTTATATTCCCTTTCGATTACATATAGCTAGAAAAAGACGAAGGCGAGTTAACCGCTTAGTTAGACGCAAAGGCTATTACGATAGATCATATATGGATTACCAATAATAAGGTTAACCCCCGAAATTCGGGGGTTTTTTCTATATGGACTTAAGATTTGAAGCAAATATTTTCCCATCGTAGTATGCCATAGGCTTGTCTTCACTTTCCCCATGGGCCTTAATGACCCTACCCACAAAGAGAGTGTGATCTCCTGCACTCATACTCTGCTCCAATTGGCATTCTAGGTTTGCTATGCATCCGGTTAACAGCGGAGTCTCTATCTTACTGGCTGGTGCAGTGTTTACCTTCTCAGCACATATTTGATCAGCCTGGTCTCCACCTCTACCTCCACAATAATCTGCAATTTCTCGTTGACTTTCATCCAAAATACTCACCACAAATTCTTTAGCATTAGCTATTAAGTCGTGGGTGTACTTGTCTGGCCCAACAGAAACGGCAATTAACGGAGGTTCAAAGGAAACCTGAGTTACCCATGAAGCAGTCATCACATTATGCTTGTTATTGTACTTTGCTCCAACCAGTGTAATGGGGCCCATAATTTTGTTAATTCCCGTTTGAATATCAATTTCACGCATAAAATATCACCTCTTTTTTATGTTAGCTGAGATTATTCTTCCACATTCAATCATTATCTACTCATAAAAAAACCTGCATTTTTCTCTGCAGGTTTTCTTAGAATTAGTATTTAATTATAGTTTAATTAAAGAGGAGAATATTCTCTCTGTAATCGCGCTGCAAATCTCTCTCTAAGAATTCTAAAAATCTTACTAAAAGTGCAGATGCCTCTGCTCGAGTCATCTCATCATGGGGGTTAACCCTATTTTGACTATCTCCCTGCACTAAGCCTATTTCTTGCGCCATATAGATACTGTCTTTAGCCCAGTTGGGTATTGCGTGATCATCTGCAAAAGAAGTGTAGTATCCTGGGTTAGGGGCATTGTGCTCAAAGCCCAGACTTCTAATGAGTAAGGTAATGGCTTGTGCCCGAGTGAGTGGATTATTGGGACCAAATTCATTTTTTGAAATCCCGCTAATTATCCCTTGTTCCACTCCCATTTTAATGTATTTGTAGTTTTCGTCTTCTACAGAAATATCTTCAAAAAGCAATTCTTCTGGTGGTTCATTTCTTCTAACCCTAGCCCTAGGGTCCTCTTCCTCAGTCACTCTAATATTACAAGCTCGCATTAATCCTTTTGTAAAGTCCACTCTACTCATGGGTGCATTGGGAACAAAAAAATCGGAGCTCTCATCAAATACGTCTAAAGAGTATAGCTTTTTGATATGATCTTCAGCCCAGTGTCCATTTACGTCTCTAAACTTAGGTACAATTAGTCGCTCTATTTCCTGGGGCATTTCCTTATACAATTGTATTGTCCCCCTGCTTCTTCCACTAGTCAAACCATCCTCATCAAAGTTAGGTAAGGTATACTGATACTGAGAGACCATCTCACTATTAGTTATTCGCATATGACCACCAGTAAAACTGGAGTAAGAGGCTTCATTATCCCAATAGCGCAAAGTTTTTGTAGTGCTATCGGAAACTTGGGATCTAACATTCCCTTGCCAGGAGTAACCATTCCCTTCATCACCCACACCAACGGTTTCACCTTCATAATAGAAGTCTATTAACATGGTTTCTGTCTTACCCCAAAAGTTTTCATAACCTACACTTCCACCAGAAAAGTTAATCTCTACTTTTCCCTCATTGCCGTTAAGGTGATAGACTTTTCTGCCACTAATATTACCCGACGAAAAATCAGATGTGGCTCGATTGTCAATAACATCTGACTTTGAGAAGCTATAGCTTTCAAGAGTATATCTATCTCCCTCTATATCAATAGTCTCCCGATAGTTGTCATTAAGACCTGTCTGGGTAATTGTCTGACCTTTATCATCTCTTTTGTTACTATCAATATTGTAGGTTACTCTTCTTGTCAATCTTCCGTCGATTGACCTATCTTGAGGTTCTAACCTAAAGTTGTAGGTTACCGTTACCTCCCCTTGCCGCTCCCGTTCAGTTACATCCACGCTACCACTAAACCTTATGGGTTCTCCTGTCACAAAGACTACTTCTTCGTATTGGTATTGATCTTTAACCCCCCCGGAAAATCCGGGAATAGCCCAACTGGCTGGCGCAAAGACCAATAGCCCTGAAATAGTCAATAATATTATTGTCAGCCTCTTCATATTTCTACCTCCAGCCTGTCTTTTCTGCTATTTGACAATCAGTACCTTACCAATAAAGTCATCTCTAACTAAATAAATTCTATCCCTATCACTTAATTCCTGAGGCGAAATCCTCGTCCCATCCTTAATAATCATGGTACTATCCACATTCACTTTAATTGGCACAGACTTGGCCATCCACTGCTCTAGCCTTTCACTCCAGTCTCTGGCATCTCGTAACTCAATGCGCCATCCTACTAGCTCGTCTTCTACCACACTAGTTATAGTTCCATTAGTAATTCGCTGTCTCAGTAACGAATCCATGCTTTTTTGCACCTGAATAGTCGCTATCCTATCCCCTTCAGTATATGCGTAGGCATACCAGCCTCTTAAGTTCCTGTCTCTTGCATATCTACTGTCCTTATCTACTGCATAATCTCCTGAGATAAATTCTTCATGGGTCAATTCTCGGTCATTTTCTAAATCGTAAATCACTGTATCATTATCGAAGAATAACTCTTTCGTCTCGCTAAAGGATTCCCAGCTGTTTTGATTTAGAATGTAGAAATCCTTCATTCTAACTGTATCTTCCACAATCATATCCAACTTACCAGCATAGACATAGTGGTTGCCAATATTAGAGTTGTTGATATCCTCGTTGTAAATTTGAATTAACGCTGCTGAACGCTGACTACCTCGGCCATCGGACACAATAAAAGCATCAGATTTTGGGTTCAAAGAGTATTTATCAACTAACCGCCCGCTCTTAACTATAATAGTTCCATCGTGAAAGTTAAAGTTCATATTGTTCGCCAGCTCAAATTCCTCAGCATACCAATTTATCTCTTCAATCTTACTAGAATAAGTACTTTCATATTGACCCTGCAATACCATTTTCTCAATCCGCTCTCTGCCAAAGAAGTTGTTTACGGCCATATAGGCTGTACTGCCACGGTAATACCTTAAATTTCTAAAGTCAACCTGTTGTCCGCCCAGGTAGACTGGATTGTCCACCGAGTAGGGTAGACTGACAGTTCCTTGCTTATAGGTCCACTTTCCATCTCTAAGAACCTCTACATCCTCTAAAACCATCCCCTGGCTAAAGCCGTTTGCCACATTTAAAGTCCCTCTATAAATATCCTGAACTAAAATTGATTCCCCTTCTATGTTCATACGGGATACTATCTTGCTATCATACTCGTCAAAGTAAAGCTTGACCCTATCTCCTACGTATAGGCTATCTAAAGAAGTTCTCTGTCCCTGCCGCAAGGCTATAGTTATAGGGCTAGTGTAATAAGTTTTCGTGACTCCTGTGGGCAATTGAATTTCTAATTGATCCCTGTCAATAGCTCGTACAACTCCACTGCGCACCTTGCTTCCTGGCGGAATGTAACCTAGGTTGCCAGTGGAGTAGCCCTCCAGGCTAATAGCCTGAAATGACTCTACTTCACCATAAACCTCCATCCCCGGCTTCAAGTCTTCAAACCGTACAGGTCTATTGTCTATAGTTACACTGGCATCTGGGCCCAAGGAAATGGTATGCACTCTGCCCGCATAGGATTCTACATGCATTAAGTGGCCGTCATAGGCTTCTTCTACTCCTACAAGGTAACCCTCAATATACCCCTGGCGCCATGGTTCCTCTGCTGTTGTAGCAGTAACGGCTACCATTAATACAATTATCGCTGCAATTAATATAATACTCTTTTTCATTGTCGGTTACCTCCTGCTTCCCATTATTCCATACTTGCCCAAGCGATTTGTAACTCCTATTACTGAACTACTGAATTGGCCACTGCTTTGCTGCCCTAGCGCTGTCCACTGAGCACTAGCCTCATCATATCTAAATAATCTCACATTAGTCAGCCTACGCATATCAGCTAACTGACCATCATAATCCATTACAATTCTCATATTTCCAGCTGTCTGGCTAATGGATCTGCTCTCTCTACCAACAAAGGCATCAGCTTCAATAGAGTAAACTGTAGATAGAGGCGTCATGCCAGATCTTCCATTTTCACTTCCATTATATGGTGAGATAGTCAACCTTACACCAGCATCATTGCGCCTGCTGTTATCTCGCATTTCTCTTACATTAAATGCTTGAGGATTGAAGGAAATATTGAAGTCTTTTCCTATAACCTCCACATTACCAGACCTAGAATCGTCAATTATTCTAGCTGGCATAGTTACTATTAACTTGTCACTTCCCGCCAAATCGCCTCTGGTCAAATCTATGGTCATTCCATCCCGACCAAAGTCTCTCCAACCAATACTCACCTGTGCTGTATTACCTACTCGGGAGCTATCTGTATATTCGCCGATGTCTCCATCATCATCGGGCGGACCCACATCCCGACCAGTTCTGACCACGTTACTCTCACCCGATGGTGGTGAGGAACCATAATCTCCTACTGCTGTCACAATAAATCTATATCTGGTGTTTGGCTCTGGATTCTGATAGGTAAAACTAGTCAATTCAGTGCTACCAATGTATTCTCTCTTATTGTCATCAACAACTACATAAATTTCGTAATACTCAGCACCACCGTGTTGCCAGTTTATTTTTATATATCTGTCATAAATTAACTCTGCTACCACATCAATAGGTGCCTGTAGCTCAGGCAGTCCATACTTTATATCTTCATAAATTTCACTAGCGCCACCGTCTGGGTTAATAATCATTAGGCTCCCTGTATCCATTCTCCCAACTGGGGTTGTCACAGTGAAGGTCTCCCTATCAATATAGGATGGGTCTGTTCCGTCATTGCCTTCTACAAGCCTATAGGTATCCTCGCCAATGTAAATGACATCCTGACCTTCAGCGTCATCAGCTGGCTCAATTTCAGGGTTGAACACCACTCGAGCGCCATCCATGTATCCCCCACCTTTAAGTTTAATCCGGTCCTGCCCTTCAACTGAGATAACCTCTATTCTGATGTTTTCGTTATCTGGCTCCACAACAGCTGAAATTGTGGGGTTACTGATGTAAGTGTATTCTCCATGAGGATCAGATACGACTCCATCTCTGTTTTCCACCCGCACAGGTACATTTCCTGGCTGATTAGAAGGAGTGATAACCTTTAATGTTCTATGGTCAACATAGGTTATGCTCTCTTGGGGAATTGTCTGCTCTCCAAAGTGAACAAATAGCCCATCCTGTCTAAAGTCTCTACCTGTTATCGTTACCTCGGTTCCACCTCTAGCTGGTCCTCGGTTAGGAGTGACACCCTCAACTTCTGGATTGGTCTCTCCTACTGTGAACATAACGTATATGGGAGTTGGAGTAGCCTCATCGGACGATGCTGAACCTCCATCCTCATTGACTACAACAACTCGATGAAGTCTTCCCACCGCTTCTCGAGGAACCTCTGGCATTTCAAAGGTCATTCTACTGGGCAGCATATAATCTATATCACCTGGCTCAATAGTGTCTAGATTTGATATGTGGATTCGAGCATTCTCTCTAAAGTCATCCCCAATAATGCTAACAATGTTTCCACCTTGGTAGTTTAGACGTAGTACTCTAATATCCTCATCATAGTCAGGATGACTTTCGTATTCAGGATTTCTTCCTTCCTTGGTCATATTGAATATTTGGGGCTTACTGTCTGGACGCATGTACTCAATACTACTTTGAGCTCTGCCGCCATCGGGATTTATCACATACAAGTTTACATTGCCCACTGTATAGTAAGCAGGAGTTGTTACAATTAACTGCTCTGAGCTGGTCGTCTGAACTGCAGGAGCATATCCTCCATCTACAATCAATCGATTATCATAAACCTCAAATTTTATAAGTTCTTCATAGGGATATTGCTTACCAGCTGAGTTAGTCAAATCTGAAGTGTTAAAAAACAGTGGATTGTTATATAGCCCTTTATATGTATGGGTGTAATTCTCTCCATTATAATTTATAGTGGCTTCAAGACTGCCTCTGTTTTCTGCATTGTAGTGAATTCGCAATCCTCCACTTAAGTTAACTGTGGCCCTAGATGACCTAATCACTCCAGAGTTTTCATGTTCTCTCGGCAGGTTTTCATTAGTTCTATCCCCTACTTTAACCATTGTCATATCTTTTTCTTCTCTAATGGATATTTCAACATTTTCTGCAATAGTTTCCATTTCTGGCTTTAGCAATTTAATTTTACCTTGCTCAAAGTCTTTACCCAGTATTTCTACTCGGTCTCCTCCGTATCTATCAACTTCCCCTGGAATAACGCTAGTAATTTCTGGTTCAGACTGCAAATACACAAACGGCACTTTATTAGAAATCCCTGCATCATTATTAATTACATATAAGTCCACTGTATCTGATCCATCAGGAACTAATACTTGTAGGTATGAATAGCCAAACTCTAAGAGTTCAGCTCTCTTATTTCCAAAGTAGATTTCTGGATAAAGCTTGTCAGTTAATACTTCATATTCAGGATTAAGTGACGATTCTTCCCTTTCAGTTGACGCATAGTCTTCTTTCTCCTCATCACCCTCCATATAACGGATGAAATTTCTGAAGTCTCTTCCAAATATCTCAACTATATATCCTCCATTGGCAGATCCTTCACTGGGAGAAATGTCTTCAATATATGGGTTGCTAGTTGGAACAATATATGTATACCCCCAAATCAATTCTCCATCAACTTCAAGTGGGTTTGAATATGAAACATCATAGCTTCCCCCACTGGGATTAAGCAGTACAACCGGGACTGTAAGCTGATTGGTTCCTTTATCTCTGATATCTTCAAAATATGGGGGTACAGTCAGTTGTAATTCTCTGCGATTAGGAGAGATGGTTATGTTCTCACTGGGCACCCGCTGCCCTCCGATAAATACCTGGGTTTTTCCATCTCCACTGTCTTCAAATCCTGTGCGCTGATTGCCATCGTCTGGACTAGTTATGGTAATCATATTCCCCCCTACATCTGGTCCCCGATGTGGCTGAATGTTATCTACTTTAGGAATAACCAAAGGTGTTGAATAGAATCTAAATGCCTGAGGTAACCTATCTGTTTTTGTATCAGGATTAATTACAGCAACTTCGTAATAGCCATCTCCCGTCCAAGGGCTTTTTTCTAAATCCGGCACTCTAAACTCCAGTGTTTGACTATCCACATACCGCACTCTATTTCCAGTGATTTTATCATAAGTCTCCTCACCTTCCTCCACTTCATCAATTAAGTAGGGAGTGTAGGCTTTAAGGATCATGTCCTTAAACTTGATTATTCCTTTCCTCGTTTCATCTTCACTGTCTTTAAATGTGATTGGATATTTATTGCTACCTTGAGTTGCATAAAATTTTCCACTGCTAACATCATAATCAATCAAATAGCGCTCTCCCAAGCGATCTTCTATAAAATATTGTCCTTGTGGATTTCTTGTTATAATATAGAATTTGTTTTCCCCATCTGCTAATTGCGTGTGGAGTATCGTACTCTCATAACTATCTCCTAGCCTTATTTGCCCATAATTTTCATCAAATTTAAATATCTGGTCTTTCGGAGATTTAGCTCCTTGAACGAATTTAGTAAGGCTCATATTGCCTTCATTGTCTATATTATATTGATTTATATCATGTCCACCTAAGAGAACTCTACTTCCCATCAAACGGTATAAGGTGTATTCACCTATATTGTCCAAATCTGCAACTGTTGCAGTTGGATCTGACCGTAAAAAGTGCTCTCCTCTCATAGTCACTAATGTCTCTTTGGTCCCAGCAGTAGGATTTATACTGTTTATAACAGGTTCAGTATATGTTATCAAATAGGTAAAATCATATGTTGCAACTCCAGGGTTGGGCTCAGGATTGACCACCTGTAGCTTTGTAGTTCCGGGTCTTCCAGGTGGTGCTACAAAGGTAATAGTTTCATTGTCACCAGAGTATTGCGGATTAGGTACTGGTTCACCGTCAATTAGCACTTGAGCTCCTGGCCTGAGGTTTAAACCGTTAATTACAATTTCTTCCCCGCCCTCTACTGCAACCAAATTAGGTCTTACGCTTTCTATTATAGGGAAATCGTTTTTGTCAATTATCTGAAAATTAATCATTCCTTGAAAGCTATATCTAGCTGAATGAATCCCACTATCTCTTAAAGGGTTTCTAATACTGACAGTACGACTAGACCTATTTTTAATAGTCATGCCCTCTGCGCCACCTTTAAGTTCTACAAGAATTTTATTGCCTATTTCATTTCCTTCTGTGCCGTCAACAATCATTCCATCGTTAATTACTTGGAAGCTTTTAGGGGTGTGTTCGTTTTCATTTATTTCTCCATTATCCAAATCTACATGTTCTTTATTAGGGTTTATCACAACTCCCCCTAATTCAATAATTGGATAAACTACTACTTCCTCCCCATCCTTATCAGTATACCTGGTAACTAAAAAGTTTTCTCCAGATATAGCTAGTAGTAAACTGTCAATAGATGATTTGATGTGAAACCCACTTTCAAATTCTTCAATGGGAACTGTCTCCGGCCTCACCTCACTAATATTAGGCCTTTCCGTGGCAGGTAAGTAGGTAAATCCATCTTCAAGAATTGCCTCAGTTACTATTGTATTAGTAAATTCTTCACCACCGTCAATTTCTGTAATCATTCTAATAATTACATTTTCCTGCTGTAGTTGATCTAGTGTAAATGTGTCTGTCATAACAGTAAATACATTTGTAGCATTATGATCTTCACCATCAAATTGAAAATCTGTTATTTCTAAATCACGACCAATATAGACTTGAAATTCTCTAGTTACATTAACTTCATAATTATTTTCACCTAGAGAAAGAGTTCCTTGCCCATAGTCTAAAATTAGATTTTTATCATCAAGTGTAATATCATCCCCACTCACTTCTTTAAGCATATTTAGTCCCTCTATATTTAAACTGGAAAAGAAGCTTCCGTTAATCTCCAGGTTAGTAGGAGTTCTAGCCGGAGCAGTGTTAGGATTGATACTTTCAATGCTAGGGGTTCTTACAAGTCTAATAACCGTGTACTCTGTGTCCAGTACATACATCCTGTCAATCCCTTGCTGGAGAGAATTAGGATTTGTAAAAACAATATTGTAAGGTCCTGGGGAAACATCGGGTACTTCTACTGTAACGACATCATCCCCGCCCGAATTGTTAACTAAACGAAAGTTTGTGGCTAAATTTTGTTGATTAAATAATTCCGGGTCATTCATATCTCTGATGAAGTAGACATCATAATTGCGCAGAGTACTTCTCCTAAACTCCACATCACTTCCTGGATTGCCCATTGTGGGAAACATTGATATGCCCTCTAGATCTATGTAGCCCACAATCTGGACTGCATCTTTATAGATATAAATATTTTCTAGAGTATATTTTTTCGTAGTATCATCTGTCGCTATTTTTGTAGCATCATCCTTAGTTCTACTAATAGTAATATCATTTATGCCTGGCTCAAACTGTTCTAATTCATCTTTAGGAACTAATGAAACTCGAGTACTAGATTCATTTACCTTGCTTGCTTTAGCCTCAATGTTCCCCACTAATATTTGATAATCCCCACCTTCTAAAATACCCAAATCACTAGAACCATTTATAATTATCTGCTCTTCCGCGTCCATCCCTACAATTGGTGTCTCTACTTCGTTGATTGAGGGTATAGTAACATCGTTAAGGTTACCATATCTTATCCTTTTGGTTTGCTGTAATCCATCCTCAAGCACACTACCTGTTAGCTCTGCTAATCTGAAAGTGGCTCTTTTATGAATATCTGCCTGAACGGCTTGATAGAAACTCTCCAAGTTAGTGGCATTCTCAAGCCCGCCCTGAGTAGTCTCTAGCGTCAAGCTCCTATTATTCATCCCAATCATTTCCGAGTCATCTATTGTGATTCTTCTATTTACAGGCTCTGGGTTAAAGTCTTCAAAAGTACTCCTAATAGTTACTTTTGTATTTTCACCTGCCTCCGCCTCTTTTAAAAGATCTAATGGTAGCATACCTGGTATAAATAGTATTGTTAGTAATAACGCTATAGTTCTCTTAATCCTCTTCACCTTTTCCCCTCCCCTTCTCACTGTTCTTCTACTATTACAAAGATTCCGGGTCTATTTGTTGAAACATATGTAATTTGGTCCACTGGGTTAAACTGAACTCTAGGCTCTTCCTGCCATCCTCTGGTCATCTGGTCATAACGCAAAACTCTCATGTTTTCACTGCCATTGTTGTAGGGGATAGCTATTGATAGTCCTCTAAACCTACAGTTGTCTACATTTATTTCTATCAACTGGGATACTGGATTGTGATCTCTCAGATTGCGCGTAAAGCTTTGTGCTTGAACTGGACTAACCCTTCCTATTCTAATTTCTGCATCTTCCCGCGAGTTTTCCGTTCGCAGCTGAAGGCCGTGGAAGGCTATATTAACTAAATTAGAGCGGGTATCTAGTGTCCCAATGCTATTCCACCTACGCCCCTCTAAAACTATTCTTCTCTCCCGTACTCCTTCGCCCATTAATTCATCTAAATCAAGTTCAATTGTTCTCCTACTTCCCAACCTATCGGATAATATTAGTGTGTTTTCACTGGTTTTAATATTCTCATAAACCTGACCATCTCGACTGTCATTAATTAGTCTCTTATCATCCTCTGGCACTGCTCCACCTCTAGGTACCACACTGAGGGCTCCATAGATAGTTCTAGTGTGATTATCCGTATTTTCTATAATAATGTCGTAAATACCTGGCTCTAATCTATTTCTGCTTGGCAAAAACACTTCCAAGTATTTTTTTCCGTCATCTGTCTCTCTCACTCTGACACTTTGTGCCCTAATATTATTGAAGTACACCTGGATATAATCCCTGTGAAACAAGTCTCCCCAGATTATTATTGGCTTGTCTGGATCGTAGTTTTCTGGTACGCTACCAGTGGTTATCTCGCTCTGGTAAGGAGTAGCCATAGTTGTAAAGTTCCATCTAATGGAATCGTTTCCATAGTCTCCTCTTCTGACTAAGCCATCACTGAGTTCAACTATGTAAGTAGTCTGAGGTCTCAATTCTATCACTGGAATGTATAAAGTGGCTTCTTTTGCACTACTGCTCTTGACAAAAATGTAATCGTTTATGTACCTCTGATATTCATCTTCGTCATTATCTCTCATTTCCTCAATTCGACTAATAAAGTTCCAGTCAATTACAGAAGCTGTGCCGCCTCCATCAGGGTAAATTCTACTAGCTGTTCTAAGCCTCGCCAATAAATCCCCTGCTCTTTCTATACCTTCATCATCGTCATAGAAGGTGACACTTATAAAGGACTGCTCCTCTCCGTCAACTTCCTTTCTAATAAGTCTATTTTCATCGTACCACTCACCAGCATCACCTCTAGGAAACATCTGCTTAACCTCAGGTCTGCCTATTGGTTCAATTTCTATGGCTGAGGATATTTGTACCGTATCCTTGTCCCCAAAGTCGATAAAAACCATAAAACTTCCTTCCATACTGCTGTTAATAATTTGATTTCTACTTCCTCCGCGAATGATAAACTCTATTAAAGTGCTGTCCTGATAGAATATATCCTCAGGGCTTATTCCAATATAATTATAAGCTCCACCTTCATCCTGCAATCTAATTTCCTCTATATCCGAGCTGAAATTATAGCCATAAACCCTAATTAGCTGTTCTCCCCTAACCAAGTCCATTAAGCTAAATTTGTTTGGATAAACTCTGTAGATACCAACCTCGTCGGTACCGTCAGCTTCTACAGTAAAGCTTATGCCCAGCTCTGGAAGGTTAGCTCCAGCTCTAGTTTGCAATGCATTGTTGGCAATACTTAGCCTATATTTTTTCCCTGGGTCCAGCCTAGTGCTCACTGGCTCCTCAACATAATCCACAACGCCAATGCTGGGGTCTGGGTATAAGTGGAGCCGAGTATGCTTTACTTGGTCTCTATAAAAATATTCAAACTCAATTCCGGCAAAATATATGCCAGTATCACTGTCATGGTATTCCTGCAGTCTGATGCCTGAAAAAGAACTTTCAGTGCCAGGCCTCGGGATAACCTCTCCCTCCACTTCAAGGACTATGGGCTTATCATCCTCCCCATCATACACTCCATACTGCTCAGTTCCACTAATCTCACCATCTGAGTTGGGTGTATCCGTCCCCTCAAGTATCAGTCCTAGCCACTGAGGGCTTTCACCATCATCTGCCGCTGCAGTCCATATATTGGTGTCTATCTGGATATTCATGCCATAGCCAATGCTGTCCTCTAGCAGCTCTTTTTCAACTATCAATTGATATTGATTGGTGGGAAGCAGCATCTCGGGAACTACCTTTAAAATGTTTTTCTCGTCCTCTAATAGCTTAACTTCTGCAATCGCAACCTCTTTTTTTTCAGTAATAGGCCTATAGCTGATGCTATCTCCACTGTCATTTACTTCATATTTATATATTTTATCGTACCTGTGCCCACTGGGATCAAATTCTGTTTCTTCGCTCCCAGGCACTTGATAGAGCTGAACATTCTCTAAGCGCTGATTAGCAGGCAAATCGCTCCACTGAATGTCTCTGTTAAGTATTATGTATATACTTCCATCATGGGCCAAATTAGTGCTGGAAAAACTCCTTATATCGTCACTGCCCTCTGAATCAGAGGCAAACCCTGCTGCTTCTGGGCTGCTTCCTGTTTGGGCAGTTGTAAATTGAACAGTTATCGCTTTGTTTAGCCTGTTATCTTCCATAGTGTTAAACCTAAAGAGCTCTGCAGGTATTTCTAAAATATAATTAGTGTTTCTCTCTAGCAATGTCCCATCTTGAGCAAAGTCAGTAAAGCTGAGCTCGACCCTTTTCCCATCAATGTGGCTCTCACTCGGCTCCATGCTAAAGGGCTCAGTCCCACTACCTCCTAGCTGTCTTAGCCTAATTGGCTCACCACTATCTCCAAGACTTACTGGCTGGTTAAACTGGATTACAAATTCAGGCTTGACCCTTACGCCTGTCTCACCCTCTTGAGGTTTTGTCTTTTCCAGCACCCTTCCTGTTTCAAAGCTAATCTCTATTTTATCATTTGTAATATCTTCACCCTGGGCATCCTTGAGTTTTACAGTTTCTTCAGAGATTTTAAGCTTGTATTTCACTAGCTCCAAAAGCTGTTTCCCATCTTTCTTTTTTAGAATTAATTTGTTTCCGCTTACATCTATATCATAATGTTCGCTTAGCTTATATTCACCTAAATCTTTAATTTTTGTTCCTAATCCGTATGGATTTTTCTCGGGTCTATTACCCTCCTTCAGTAAATCCTCTGTTTTCAATGTAATTTTTCCGTTTTCAAAGAGCTCCTTTTGGTCGAATAAAAGATCAATTTGATCTACAAACCCTATTACAATTCTATCGTAGTCACTTCCCTTAATCCGATCCCATTCTGTTGCTTGCTCATCTGCAAAGGGCTCAGCTTTTACGAAAATATCATCCTTATCTTCACCTTTAGTAACAAAGGAGTAGGAGTACTCATCTGAAAAAACAACTGTATAAAGATGATGTTTTCTAAGCTGATATATAAGATCATCTTCGTCATCTACGTTATCTAATTTAACGCTGGCAACAATACTAGTACGGTCTTTAATTTCATTATATTGAGTGCTAAAGTGAAACTTATAGCTTTCATCAATACCACTTGTCATAACTTTAATATCATTAAGATTTTCCTTAAAATCATGTTCACCTGTAAATTGGAACTCTATTGACTTTATTTGAAAAGGGACTCCTTTAATTTTTTCTTTAAGGTTATGTGATTGAGTAGTGCCATCATCTTTCATTTCTATAATAGTAGCACTTATGAGCTCCGGCTGGGCATCCTCAGCAGCTCCAACTGTAGCAAGCCCTAAACACATAGCTAAAATTACGCCTATAAAAGCAGTCATCCATTTCTCCATAGCTAGCTCCTCCGTTTCGTCTAAATACAATCTCCCTATACTTTTATCGTAATCTTTATAATTACTTTAAACTCTAAATTTGCTCCTCTAATTAACTCTTGTTACTCAAGCTTTTAAATGCTTGATTTTATAGGATATTTTGCTTTTCTTCCACTAAACTAATAATTAGTCCAACTTTTACTAAAATTATATCATAGCCTATTAAATAGCGACTAGGACTTTTAAATTTTAATTTGCAAAATTAAAAAGACACCCACACCAAAGTGCAGATGTCTTAAAGGGAAGGCTTTATTTAGTCCTCATAAAGATTTTTTGCCAGCTTCTGATACCCTCTTACGTTGGCAAACTGAGGCCTGCTTACTAATACCATATCATTCCACTTATAGCATTGGTCTGCACTCCTAATTCTCTAGGTCTTAAGTCACGAAATCTATACAACTAGACAACTCGCTGGTTTTGTTATAAAATGTATGAAACCTCAAAAAAGGAGGGATGATGTCTATGCCCATTAGTCGAATTATTTACTTTACAATTCTAAGTGCTTTCCTAGGAGTTTACTTAGCTGTGAACATGGATCAATTGGTAAGTAACTTTAACAATAAGCCCATTTTAACAATAGAGCGCGAGCCAGAAGAATTAGTAGAATTAGAGCTATTCTGGGATATATTCAACTACTCTCAAGATACAAACCCACAATTAGATGGAGAAGATAGCTTAATTATTGCTAGAGCTATTATGGATAATGCCAATAAATACAACTTGGATCCTGGTTTGGTTGTAAGTGTCATCGAACACGAGAGCACCTTCAATCCAGATGCTGTAAGTCACATGGGAGCAATAGGACTAATGCAAATAATGCCTAACACGGGCAAAGCAGTAGCTACCCAGTTAGGCATTAACGATTATTCCCTATATCATATTGAAGATAACATCCAAATCGGCACACATTACTTGATGTACTTAATAGAACTCTACGATAATGATTATCACAAGGCCCTTACTGCCTATAATCGAGGCCCCCAAGGACTGCAGACTTTTGTTAAGTCTACTGGTACTCCAAAGAGTAATTACTCCAAAACTATCCTGAACAACTACTAAACTGAGCTTTATACAGCTTAGCGTATAGACCATCCTGCTGTAGCAACTCTTTATGACTACCTATTGCAACTACTTCCCCTTTATCTATAACAACTATTCTGTGGGCATTCACAATAGTTGAGAGCCTATGGGCTATAACAAAAGTAGTTCTATCTCGATAAAGCTGATCAAGTGCTTTTTGGATTAGGTTTTCAGATTCTGAGTCTAATGACGATGTGGCTTCATCAAGTATTAGTATTTTAGGATTCTTAAGAATTGCCATAGCCAAAGCTATCCTTTGCTTTTGTCCCACTGACAATCTTACACCCTTTTCTCCTATTTCAGTATCATATCCCTGGTTCAGCTTAACTATAAAATCATGGGCATGGGCAGCTTTAGCAGCTTCCATTATCTCCTCATCCTTAGCATCTTCTTTTGCATAGAGCAAATTTTCTTTGATAGTTCCGCTAAACAGCAATGGCTCCTGTAGCACCATTCCCGTATTTCTTCTAAGGCAATCTATAGTCAACTCCCTAATATCAATTCCATCCACTGTTATGGAACCTTCATTAATATCATAAAATCTAGGTATTAAATTTACTAGACTAGACTTTCCAGCGCCGCTAGGTCCAACTAATGCTACCATTTCTCCAGGCTTTACAGTTAAGTTAATATTCTTTAGGACCTCTTTAGTTCCGTGACTAAAGCATACATTTTCAAACTTTACTTCTCCTTTTACATTTTTAATGTCTATGGGATTTTCAATTTCCCTTACTTCTGGGACCTCATCGAACACTTCATAAATCCTTTCAAGACTGGCAATTCCACTTTGCAAGATGTTATTCAACATAGACATACGCACAATCGGCCTAAACAAAAGCTGAACATAAGTAACAAAGGAGGCTAGCTCCCCAACAGTTAATTGCTCTGACATAACCTGAATGCCACCGTACCAGAGAATTAGAACTGTAGTTATATTTGTAGTAAAGTCCACAGAGGTCTCTAAATGAGCAATTAGGGATCCCCTTTTCACTCCAAGCTTCTTTCGCTCTTGAGCTATATCCGTAAATTTTTCAAGTTCCCGTTGGTGTCTATTAAAGGATTTCACAACCTTAATCCCGCCCATTGCCTCCTGTAAAACTCCTGCCATTTCACCAATCTTCTTTTGAATTTCCTTGCTCGTTCCCCGCATTCGGCTACTAACGTAAATGACAACTACTAAAAGAATGGGAAATAACACTAATGTAATGAGACTTAGTTGCCAGTTCATCAAAAAAATGAAAATTACAACTGCAATAATTGTCAACAACTGCTCTACTAACTGTGAAGACCCCATCACTATCATTTGTTGTAAGCTGTTTACATCACTTATTACACGAGCCATTATTCTTCCTGTTATATTCCTCTCATAATAGCGCAATGACAATCGATAAAGGTGCGACGTCAAATCCCTACCCAAGTCAAAAAGAATAAATTGAGCAACTTTATAGTTTAACTTTACACGTACCCAGTGAAAGCCAGCTTTTATTATTAAAATACAGGCAGCAAAAAATAGCACCCTGTTCAACTGCTCATAACTTCCATCATACACAATATCATCTATTACAATTCGAACAAGCTGTGGCACTAGCGCATTTACCAGGGCCGCAATAACCATCAATAGGGATATTATTGCAATTAAGAACCAATAGGGCTTTAAGTAGTAAACAAACCTTTTTAAAACTTGCAAAAAAAGTGCCCCCCCTTTGCGGCAAATATATTATCATTAAAAATATATATTCACCACCGGAGAACACTTTCCCTGTTTTCTTTATTTTTTCCTTAAAAGGGGCTCAATCCCCTTAATCTTAATGCATCACCATTAATACCTTTTCCCTGAATCAACACCTTAAACATTTCACCCATGCCACCAGGCATAACCAGCTTTTTAGCATTCTGAACTCGTTTTATCTCTGAAGGGCTACACTCAAAAAGGCTTTTTTGGCCTAACTGCTCCATAATGCCCATGGCCAACAAGAATTTCCCTTGATTAGTATAGCCTAAAGTTTTTAGTTCCAATTCCTCTCCCCAACTAATCAGAGCAGAAAAATTCACATGAGCTGTAATATCCCTATTTCCCACATTTTCATATGGGTTATCAATGGCTTGATGGTTCTCATAACAAATGAGAGTTCCCTGATGGCGATGAGGAGCTGCCAGTTCTTTTGCCAAATATCCATAGTCAATTGTAACAATATAACCATACTCCATGATATTAGCCACATCACTTAACCACTCAAGTGCCTGTAAATTAATTTCTATTATTTGCTCATGCTCTAGCTTTATCTCTGACTTGATCAGATGTTGCTCTAGTGCAGGGGTAGTTGGCTCCATCAAAATTTCCACAAATTCTCCCAGTTCATTTGTGGAAATCCCAACTTCCTTTAGAGTTTCTCCCTGCTTTACAATGTGAACTGGAAAGGCGTCTAATAGTTCATTAGAAAATACGCACCCTGTTACTTTCTTCCCTCCTATGAGATCAGGAATATGGGCAACTGATTTAGACCAGCTTACACTAATCCCTGAATCCATTAGACTCTTTAAGTTTTTTCTTTGATGCTCCTGCATCTCAGGGCTTATTTCTACTATTATATAGGTCAGTTTTTCCGCTAACTCCTCATATACTTTCAACCTTTTCAGTATATCTCTTGCTAGAACACCCTTTCCCGCACCACATTCAATTAGATAAAAGTCATTCGGTTTATCTAGCTTGTGCCACATTTCCGCAAACTGATCTGCCAACATTTCACCAAACAGGCTACTTACATCAGAACTGGTATAAAAGTCTCCATCCTTACCTATTTTCGCTGCTGCAGTATTATAGTAGCCCAACTGGGGATAGTAAAGAGCCCTTTCCATAAATTGTTTAAAGGTAATAGGACCCTGTTCTTTAATTTCTTCTATAATAACTGCTGCTAAGCGCTCCATAAGCACTCTCCTTTATTCTTAAAGGTTACCCAACTGTTCTCCACTAAAGCAAGATGGTAACAACTCTCCACTAGTGTAAACCTGGTATTCGCCTTTTTCATTCCCCACTATAATATCTATCTCAGAACCAAACTCAATTAGCACTTGTCTACACGCTCCACAGGGAGTAGCTAGCTCCTCTAGATTAGTGACAATAGCAATTGCTTTAAAGTTACTGTATCCTGCAGCCACTGCTGTATACACCGCAGTGCGCTCAGCACAATTTGTCAGCCCATAAGAGGCATTTTCCACATTGCACCCAGTAAAGATTGAGTTATCCGTTGTTAAAAGTGCTGCACCTACAGGAAATTTAGAATAAGGAGCATAAGCATTTTTCTTTGCTTCTATAGCCCTCTCTAGTAACTCTCTATAAGTTGTTATTGTCATACAATCTCCACGCCATTGCTAGTCCCAATTCTTGTGGCACCTGCTTCTATCATTTTAATTGCTGTCTCTCTATCTCTAATACCACCTGAGGCTTTTACACCTAACTTATCTCCCACTTCTTCTTTCATTAGCTTCACATCTTCTACTGTGGCACCGCTAGGCCCAAAGCCCGTTGAAGTCTTTACAAAGTGTGCACCTGCGTCTGCAGCAAGTCGACATGCAAACCTTTTCTCTTCATCTGTAAGGTAGCATGTTTCAATAATAACCTTAACTGTATTTCCTTCGGCGGCATCTACAACCTCTTTTATTTCCTTTGCTACGTATTCGTCTTCGCCATCTTTAAGGGCACTAATATTGATAACCATATCTATCTCTTCTGCACCCAGCATAACAGCATTTCTTGTCTCTAATGCTTTAGTATTATTAGTGCTCATTCCAAAAGGAAACCCAACTACTGTGCAAACCTTAACTTGAGTACCCTCAAGTTGTTCTTTAACCAAGCTTATGTACATGGGGTTTACACATACTGCTGCAAAACCATGTTCTTTTGCCTCGTTACACAGTTGTATAATCTGCTCCTTTTTTACATTGGGCTTTAAAAGTGTATGGTCAATATACTGATTCAAATTTTTTGTATCCATTGCTAACACAACTCCTTATATAGTATTTTTATCAAAATTTAACTTGCTTAACCCAATCTTATTTCGGTAATTTTACTTGTTTTCCTGCATTATCCTCCAAATTAATCTTAAGAAAATGAGGAAGCATCTTAGCTCCCTCTATTTTAGTCCATAAAGCAATCTTTAAATCTTTCCTTGTAGGCCTCTACCTTAGGTATTAATTCTTCTATAGTTTGGTCTATTTCCCTTTCATCGGCGGAGTCCACTTTTACTACAGTATCTTCATCCACCTCAATACCTACGTCATAATTTGTTCCTGCTTTTGTCACTACAATTCCATTGGCACCTTCCTTAACCACAGGCCATTCTCCAATAAAATCTGCCTTTTTCATTATATGAGGTTTGTCCACTCAGCTCACTCCTTACGCTTAATTTAACAAATGCTTATTAGTATCTTTCCACGCTTTAATTATTTTATTTCTTTCTTCTTCTGTAAAGGGAAGTTCTTTTCCCTCTTTTATTTTTAATACATATTCTTCTACAGGTAGAATGCGGTAATTCCATTTATTATTTTCATAAAACTTACGCACCCAGGTTGTTACCCAGTCAACCTTGCCAATGCTCACATTTCCATTGTTCAGATCTTTTATTAGTTCTACTTGAAATATTATACCTGTATCCCTGTATTCTCGCCTTTGATTGGATATAAAGTTACCCATTGAGTATATTACAACACCTTCTCGCACTTCTTCCTGGTTTTCGATCCTTATATACTCATAGGGTTGGATTACGTGAGGATGACTGCCTAAAATAACATCAGCACCCCACTTAACAAGCTTCTCAGCCAAGTATTTTTGATTGGCATTGGGCAATCTCTGGTACTCATCACCCCAGTGCATACATACAACTACAACATCAGATCTTTCTTTAGCTTTTTCAATATCTCTTTTTATTACCTCTTCGTCAATCAGATTCACTAGATATTCTCTTCCTGTAGGAATTGGAATTCCATTAGTTCCATAAGTGTAGGCCAACAGAGCAATATCTATTCCTTGGACATCAACCACTGTTATTTGCTCCCTTTCTTTTTGACTCCTGTGAGTTCCTACACCAATCAGTTCGTACTTATCCAGTTTATTCAGTGTACGCTCTAACCCACTGGCACCTCGGTCTAAGGAGTGATTATTAGCAGTGGACAATATATCAAATCCCGCCCAGGCTAGATCTCTGGCCAATACACTAGGAGTATTAAACATAGGGAAACCGGTATAACCTCTATCTGACCCAGCCAGTGTGGTCTCCAAGTTGCCTATTGTCAAATCTGCCTGTTCAAAAATTGGTTTAACTTCCTTATAATTATCCTTAAAGTCATATTCACCCGTTTCCCAATCTTTACTAGCATATACCTGGGGCATATGTCCCATAATATCTCCCACTGCGGCAATTAGTATCCGCTTATAGTTTTCCTCTTCTATTTCTTCTTGCAGCTGTTCATCATCATGGATAACATCGCTATTCTTTTCATCCAATATTATCTCCTCATAAGAGCTACCGCAGCCCATTGTAAAAACAACTATGCAAATCAACAGAAAACTTAGTATTGCTATCCTTTCAACTCTCTTTATCCTCACTTTAGTTACCTCCATTAGCTTTTTAAAAGCTAAGCCCAGCAAATACAATATGCTGGGCTTCATAGTTTTATATTTTAAACCTATTTACTAGTTCCTTTAACTCGTCAGCAGAGCTTGCTAAACTCTGAGCACTTGCACTTATTTCTTCAACAGCAGCTGTCTGCTCCTCTGCAGCAGCACTAACTCCCTCAGACCTAGAGCTTACCTCTTGAGCAGATACACTAATCTCCTCCATAGTTCGCGCTACCCTGTCACTTCCCTCTGCCAATTGTTTTGCCGCAGCGCTGATGGATTGAATTTCTGCATCAGTTTGTTGCGCAGCTTTGACAATCCCTTCTAGAGCTTGGTTAGCTTCTCCAATAATTTCTACCCCTTGATCTACTTCTTCTGTTCCTGCATTCATTGCTTTAACTGCTGAGGTTGTCTCTTCTTGAATTTGGATAATCATCTCTGTAATTTGACCAGTTGCTTTGCTAGACTCCTCGGCAAGCTTCCTAACCTCATCGGCCACTACAGCAAAGCCTTTGCCCTGCTCTCCAGCTCTAGCAGCTTCGATGGCAGCATTTAACGCCAATAAGTTAGTCTGATCTGCTATATTTTGAATCATCTCCACAATTTGCCCTATTTCCTGACCCCGCTGACCTAAGGTATTTACCAAGTCAGCCGCATTATCCACGGTATCATTTAGACTCCTCATTCGTCCAACTGCGTTTTGCAAGTAGTCTTGGCCTCTTCCCGCCTCTTTAGCTGTATCTTTCGACAGTTGTGCTGCTGTAACTGCATTGTCAGATACCTGTTCTGATGCTTGAGCAAGCCCTTGAACCTCTTCACTACTCGCACTAATTCCCTGTGCTTGCTGAGCTGAGTTATCTGCCAATTGCTCAATATTTATAGCCACTTGCTCAGTAGCTTGCCCCGTCTGATATGATGCTTCTGCAACCTGACTGCTAACCTCAGCCACATTTTTTGATGTCTTATCAACTTGGCGTATCATTCCAGCTAACTGCTCCACAAAAGTGTTAAATTGATTGCCCAGTTGACCTACCTCATCCTGAGAACTAACGTCAATCCTCTTAGTTAAGTCACCAGACCCTTTATTCATCTCACTTAAGCTGGATGTCATCTCATCTACTGGCTTTGCCACTAACCGCTTGATTAAGGCATATGTAGCTACTAAAATTAATAAGCCCATTATTATCCCTAAGGAATATAACAGCATTGCGTTTTCTCTGTTTTGAGCTTCCAAGGATGCTGTGGGTAGATATAGGCTGTATAGCGCCCGAATATCTCCTTCCGTATAGCCCTCTTTCGCATAACCATAAGGGTCACTTTCCCCCACGGGAAAACCGTGACATTCCATACAGTCTTGCGTTACCTTTACCGGCGCAGCAAAGCGGAGAACATTTTCTCCTTCCATTACATAGCGCTCTGTAATCTCAGTTTCTTCTGGATTCTCCCTAAAGTACTTTAGCATTTTTAGTTCCCACTGATCAGCTTGATTGTTGGGGTTTCTTGGCTGATCTGTAGGAGTTCTTACAACCATGCCATCATGGGCACGTTGTCCATACTCCTGCCCTGTTATTACTGCAGCCACCATGGGTACAGTTGTTACAGTATCATATCTGCTCTCTCCCAAGCTAGAAAAAGCATCTTGCATGTCATTGAAATAATCTCTAGTAATATCCATCTTCTGTGTTATCGTTCTCATCCTGCTTATCTCTTGATTGTAGGGCTGTTCACTCTGTCTATCTACCAATAGCGTTAACCCGATACCGATACAGAAAGCTAGTATTACTACAAAAGAACCAATAAACTTAAAAGTAAGCCCTTGTTTGTTCCACCAACTAATTTTCTTTTCCTCTACCATGAATTTTCCCCCTCGCACAACATTGGTCGTTGCACATATATTCGCTAATAGTAATTAGTATTCCTTCTATAATGTAAAAAAAAGAAAGCCTTTCGGCTTTCTAAACTAATTTCCCTCGTAAACTACTAGTTCTCCATGGTCCAAATTTTCTTCGTCAATGTGTTCCTTCATATGAACTGGAATAGCTATAGTATTACTGTCTCCATCACTTACATATCGCAAATGAGGGTTTTGTTCGAAGTGATTCAACCATTTGTTTAACTCATCTTCACAAGCTCTAACTCTAGGAATTCTAGCTGGATTAAAATTTTCATGTCCCAAAGGGTTACTAGGATTAGCACCAACCCTCAATACCCCTAAGTGATTATACTCAATTCCCTTATAGCTTCCCTGCATTTCTAACTCACTATTTTCTGCACTGAGCCCAAAAGGTAACGCAAGGCTATTTATTTCATAACCCGGCAATACTTCTGTTACTATTTTCACCACTTTCCCCAACTGACGCTGAACTTCTTCATCATCCACTCTATTGAGGTACTCGTGACTATAGCTATGGTTTCCTATCTCCATGCCCTTTTCATCAAGAAAGCGCAATTTCTCCTCCCAGTGCTCTCTCTGGCCAAACGGAGGCGGATTGAAATTAAGATAGAAGGTAGCGTTGTGGCCAAAGTCAGGATTTTCTGCAGAAAAATCTAACATAATGCCCACAGCAGAATCCGGATCAACAATCAGCTCTCCATCCTCCTCAATAAAAGTAAAGTGACCGGGCGTTCCATCGTCAAAAGTAAAAATTATAGGCGTAGTTCCAGCTGGAACCGAGATATTACCAGTGAGAAAATCCGTCATAGATACGGTTCTATACCCGGAGTCGTAAAGCCGTTGTAAATCATTGCGAAAATTGTCTCTTGTTCGAGCCCAAGTACCCTCTTCATCACCAATAACATGGTACATTAAAACCATAACCTGCCCCAACTCATTGACACCTAGTTCTTGCATCTCTTCTTCTGTGAGGCTTTTTTCTATAGCCTCCTCCTCTTCAATAACCTCCACTTGTTCCACTTGCTCACCATCATTCAACCCGTTTTCTTTCGTTTTTTCCTCTTCCACTGCACCACATCCTGCAAAAACCATAAATGACATTAAGACTAATAATAAGCTAAGATTTCTATTTAACTTTTTCATTTACTTCATCCTCATCTATATATGTATTTAGATTTGCTACTTAAAACTTATTTCGACACACCTGTATCTTTTCCTACTAAAGAGTTACTGTTATATTTATCGAGTAGGAGGTAGATAATTATTTTATCTACCGTCCTCTCACACCACCAAGCATACCGTTCGGTACTTGGCGGTTCATTAAGTTAATTGC
>NZ_JBNPXS010000015.1:0-62290 GCF_050433185.1 Desulfitispora alkaliphila | reverse complement strand
ATTTTAGGATCCATTCAACTTTGGATTATTTGAGTCCTAGAGAATATAAATTACATAACCTTAAAAAAGTTGTCTAGTTTACTGTTGACAATCCATATATCGCTGACATTGAAAATGACAAAGCAAATAAACCTTCTATTGAAACATTAATCTCTAATTATAAAAATAATAGGCCTGAAAGAGTAAAGAAAAAAGCCATCCATAACAAAATGGATAGCTTATTGAACTGGCATTCACCAAATCGAGTGATGCCAAGAGTTTAATCTTCTGCTTTAACAAATGTAAAATCGTGAATATCTGTAAATAGGATAGCTTGATCTCCTATGGTGAAAATAAAATCATATTGATCGTATAAAGGGTCATCAATATAGATTTTTTTCTCTAGACATTTAATAGTATTTTTCTTCCCAATTTGATTTTTTATGTCTCTAATAGCTATTTTGAATTTTTTTAAAAAGCTCTGTTTATTCTCCTTGTTAAAATTAAGAAAATATACACTTTCGTTATTCCTAGGTACAAAATTTTCAGTCATATTGTCATCTGTAAATTCTAAAGAAACTCTCTTATAGTACATTAGCCCTTCTGCTGAGTTAATTGCATCTATAATTATTTTATCATTATTATCTATATCATCAACCTGCCAAACCGAAAAGTCTGCAATTCTACTTTACATCATACTTCTTCAAATTGAAATAGTTCTTCGATACTACTTTCTAGGGCATTAGCAATTCTCCAAGCCAGCATTAAAGACAGGTTATAGCGCCCCTTTTCGATATGACCGATGGTTTCCCGACGCACCTCTACTAGATTAGCTAATTGTTCCTGGGTAAGATCGTGACGGGCACGAAATTCTTTGATGCGGTTTTTCATTTTTATTTTCTTATCCGTCATCCACTACACCCTTCCGCTCATAGTACATTAAGCTAAAGGTAAATGTAAGGATTTTGACAACAAATATCAAAGATAGAAACATCACCGCCACTTCAAAGGATTGATAAATAGAAACGGTCACAATGGCCGCCACAGCAACAACCATAGATACCACAAAAGCATTCAGTGCAGCCCGATTCGTATTAAACCGCAATAGTTCATCATTTTGCTTCCAAGCCGGTCCAAAGAACGCAAAAAAACCAAAGAAGCCAAACATGCCATAATTTCCCGTAAACAAGCCTCCCAGACCTAAAAGTCCCAACAAACCCAAGTAACGCAATTTATTCTTTTTCATATTAACATTCCTCCCTTTTGTTCAATATTTATAACAATATGTTAGTTTTAATTCATATTATGTTATAAATATATCGCACAAGGCAGTGAACTGTCAACTCTTTATAAAAATAAAAACCTCTCAAGAGCTGTTAAACTCCTGAGAGGCTCCTTTAGCCTTGTTTATTCTCCAACAAATTGAAATTCAGCAAATTGAGATTGAAAGTTATTTTCCTCATCTATCTGAACCCCTTTGGGAACCTGGATATAAAGTACCTGGGGCCCTCCTACAGATGACATCTCTCTCCTATTCCTATTGTTATTTCCATTAGGAAAAAATTGCTTTACAGTAAAGTCCCTATCAAACCTCCCCAGTTCAATCCTTACTTCTTCAGGCATTATTACCTTAAGTTGATTTCCTTCTACTTTAACCTCAGGGGGTTTTATCTTATCAGTTAAGTCAATTCCATTTATTATATTTCTACCGGTGAAGCTAGCAGCTTTAATTTTGTCATCATCCACGTCTTTTCTTTCAACTACTACCCAAATGCGAGTGTAATCTCCTCCTGGGGACACTATTTCAAGTTGATCTTCAGTGTATTCAAAGCTCCACTGCCCAGTCATAGGTACTTTTTTAAGCTCATCTAGCCTACCTTCCATTGCTGCATCATAAAAGTTTTGACGCTCCTGGTCAGTTACCAAAATACCATTTTGCGCACCTGCTTCCCCTCCTATAAAGTCTTCCTCAGACAGCGTATGAATGAAGATGAAGGAAAAAATCAAGATGGCAACATACGCCCCCAAAATCCATTTCAATTTTTTATGTGAAGGCTTTTCACTCATGCGCTTGATAAATACAATCAAACCAATAAATAACATAATTATTAATAAGCTTGAGAATACATTAACTCCAATCATAACTATACCTCCAATCTATTAGAAATTAAAATTGAACTATAAAACAATACTAAAGCCGTAACAATTACCTTTATGGCAAACAATACTAAGGAGCTTTCATTGGTAAAGAATTTCACTGCCTCTGGTAGCAAAACACCAATATTTCCTACACCTCGTGTCCCCATAATTACTAGCCCAATAAAAATAGTAGGCAATATAATAATAAATCCTCTGTATATTTGAATTAGCGTTCCAAAAAAATAACCGATTGCACTAATTAAAATAATATAAAGAGTTGTTGCCATGATGCTCATCAATAATTCTTGAGGCAGAATAAAAAAGTGTTGGCTTGCAATATTTTCACTGCCGTAGCTATAATATGCAAGCACCCTGGTTATAACTCCACCAAATGAAGCAGTAACTCCACCTACAAGGGCAGCAGTTAGTACAAAGCCTATACTAGAAAGATTGCTGCTTAATCTATTAGTTACAAAAACAAAATCAGCTCTTCTATAATCATCTATTGTCATATTAAGAGCCAAGAAAAGCACCCAAATCATAGTAAGGGTGATTATCATGTCTCCAGCAAAGACTTTTGCTGATACAAACATCTCTCCAGTGGTGGTACCCGAACTCATAATACCATTCATTGAAAACAAAATGCCTAATGCTTGAACTACAATCAAAGTAAAGAATATGCCCATATATGCTTCAAGCTTAAATGCATACTGCTTCTTTGCAATCTGAAGTAGATTAGTTTCTGTTAAAGACATCATCTATACCCCCTTTGCCTTTAGATGTAAGATAAACACATATATCATCAACTGCTACTGGAAGTATTTCTACCCCTGCCTTCCTAGCAGCTTGTAGCTTTGACTCAGTAAGATCGTTTTTAACAACCAAGTAGCAACTATCCCTACCTAGGGTTTCCCGGTGATAAATTTTTGTGTCCTTAGTCAGTTCATCAATTACTTCTTGCTTTCCCCTCAGGCCAATGGCTAATTCCTTCAAATCTGTAACCGACATATGGAGACATTTCTCACCTTCTTTGATTAGCAAAACATCCTCTAACACATTCTCTAGCTCATTTAATAGGTGACTTGATAAGATTAATGTGCGAGGATTTTGAACATAGTCCTTGAGTAAAGCCCGATAAAAGTCCTTTCTCACTGATACATCCATACCCGTTGTAGGTTCATCAAAAACTGTCAGTGGACAGCGAGAGGATATACCCACAATCATATTAAAAGTGCTCCTCATACCCTTTGATAGCTTCCCATGAAGTTGATCTGGATCCAGAGAAAAGTAATCAAGCAGTCCTTGGGCAAGGTCCATATCCCAGTGTTCATAAAAATCGCCTGCAATTTCTAATATCTTTCCTAAGGGTAAGGATCTTGGAAATGCTAAATTCTCGTCAACAAAAATTATGTTTGCAGATACTTTAAGGTTGTTAAAAGGGTCTTCTGAAAAAACTTTTAATTCCCCTTGTGTTCTATGTAAATGGCCAGCTATTATTTTTAACAATGTGGTTTTTCCGGCTCCATTTCGTCCAATCAGCCCTGTTATTTTATTCTCTTCAATGCTAAAGGATAAGTCTTTAATAGCCTTAACTTTTCCATAGGATTTTGAGAGCCCGACACACTCTATCACTTTCATACTTTCTTCTCCTCCTCCATTTGGTCTATTGCCCTACTTATCATCTCAATCAATTCATCTTGCGTCACATTCAATCGCTCTGCTTCCATAACTAAGTCTAAAATTAAAGGCTTTAATGTCTGGTCCTTTCTCTTTTGCCTAATACTTTCTTTAGCATTAGCCTCAACAAACATACCGAGTCCCCGCTTTTTGTAGAGGATTTTTTCATCAGCCAGTATGTTAAGTCCTTTAGCTGCTGTTGCTGGGTTGATATTAAACATATCTGCAAGCTGATACTGGGAATAAATTTTCTCGTTTTCTTTGATATTGCCCGACAAGATTTCTGTCTCTAGCCACTCAGAAATCTGCACATAAATAGGCTTCATTCCTTCGGTATTGAGTTTCACCCTTTCACCACCTCCCAACTACTAGGCAAGTATAGTGCATTACTGTTGTAATGTAGTATACTATAGATTTTAAAAAAAAACAATAAAAAGAGCAGGAAATCCTGCTCTAAGTAATGGTAATCTGGAGGCCTTTAAGGATTACTTCCACTAGACCGCATCGTTTCCTGCCGATGCGGTCTTTGACTGTAGGATTCAAATTACCATTTGGGGCAAAAAAGCTTCTTGCCGTGATATGTAGCATAATAAACAATAAGCTCTCGGTATTCAATTTCATCCATCTGTTTTGCTATGTAAGCATCGCTGGCTAGAATGAGTTCTTTAGCTAGCAATTTGACGGTAGTCGGGTTTCTAAGGGAGGCTTGCTGTTGCTAGATTATTCACTAAACGAGGTATCCCTTTAGATACTGAATATATAGCCTCAGCTGCAGCTGGAGTGAAGATATTCTCTAAAGCACCAGCTACCTTAAGCCTAGTTGCTAAATAGTCTTCAATCTCGTCTTTTTTTAGGCCCTGCATTATGTGCTTTATGCTGATCCTTTGTTTAAGAGGAGAATTGACAGATAACCCTAACTTGTTTCTAATCTGGGGCTGGCCTGCTAAAATGAGAACAAAAGGGTTTTCTGAATCCATTTTAAAGCTGAATAGAAGTCTGATATCTTCTAAAATTCCATTAGAGACTAGCTGAATTTCATCTAGCATAATCACAGGAGTGATTTTTTGGTCATAGTACAGTGAACTGATAGCCTGCTGGATTTGATGAAACATGGTAACCTTTCTGTTGGCAGGAATTTCACCTAGAGCCATCAAAAGCCCTCGGTAAAAATCCATTACCGTGACAGTAGATAAGGTGAAATAGCAGGGCTTGTAGAGGCCTGGGTTTAATCCAGCAGTAACATTTCTCAAAGCAGTAGACTTACCTGTTCCAGGCTCTCCCATTAGCAGAAATATTCCTCGGGATGACTGGATGTATTTAAATCTTGATTTGAATTCTTTAATATCATTGCTCTCATAAGTATCACTAATGTCTAACTCTTTACCAAAAGGGTTGTACTTTAATCCAAAAAATTGAGGAAACATTTAGCTCTCCTCCTCCATTATTTGAGTAAAAGATATGGTCTGCTCTGTGGGTGTATCGTCTAAGGAAACCGTGGTAATGTCAAAATCCTTGTCAGCAGAATTAGAAGGAGGTCTACCCTTTCGTTTCATATGAGCATTATCGTGAAAATTAACCTGTATTGCTTCACCCACTTTTTTATCATCAGAATATATATATACTGGCATAAAAGGTGTCTCAAGCCATGTGGGCTCATATCTTATCTCCATATTCATACCTTAGGATCACTACATACATTAATTCTATCTACTTGGCTCATAAACAAATCTAGGGGACTTAAGCCATTAAGGGAGCTATGGGGCTTTTTGAGATAATCCTCATCTAGCCATTTAAAAAATTGCTTGTTTAAGGCATCAATATCTTTTACGCCAGGCTACAAGATAATATGCCTAGGAAAATAGCGCATCTAAGCAGTCCTTCAATGTCCCGCCGCTAGTGAAAGCTTTTTTTGTGTAAAGCAAAATATCCTTCAAGCTATGAATAAACCTTGGTAGACAGAAGCTAGGTAAGTAGGATAAAGTATGCCCACAGAGAGGGCAGATATACCTCCTGATGAAGATTTTGTCTTTGTAAATACTAGTAACAGAATGCCTTTGATAGAAACCATGCTTCTTGAACTGTACAACCCTATTACAGCTACTGTTATGGCACCTTCTAAAAATAAAGTAGGGTAACCACTTTCATGGCTACCCCCTTATCAAACCGCACGTGCCTTATTAAGGCATACGGCTTACCCTTATGTTACAATGATTATCAAGAGGATGCGTTCCAGGCATTTTGCATCTTTTGGAGTCGGTGAGGTGTATAATATTCCTCGCCTTTTTCTTTTGCTCTTTTAATCTTGTTTTGTTGCTTTCGTTTCTGCTTTATTGTCATTTCTTCATTCCAAAGAATAATCTGCAAGGCTCTTTTTACTCCTCGATTTGGACGATATCCTACTGACCAATTGTGAAATAATAGTTCCTCAAATTTAGGTTGAAGTACGTTTACCACACTCTGTTGAACGATACGGTCTTCAATGGTTGGGATGCCCAAAGGGCGTTTCTTTCCATCTTTCTTTGGTATGTATACTCTTTTAGCCGGTTCTCCGCTCAAATCATCAGCGCCATGTGCAACTGCCCGTCGCACAAATAGATACTCTTTTAGGAGTATCTATAAATTTATATGAGCTTAAATGGGCTTAACCCTTGTAGTAGTTATTTGACCATTTACCTTACTCAGGTTTTTGATTTTTAAATTTGGATTTTTGAGTTCACATTTTTCCAATATACTTTCTAGAATTTTAAATTCTTTTCTCTTTATAACAACTTCTACTTTATACCCTCTGTCTCCGTTATTACCTCGAGCCAAGAAGTTATTAACAGTATATCCCTCACTTCGCAATTTCTCAGCTATTTCAATCATCTTAGCTTTATTCTCTAAGAATATATCTACTTCTAAAATCCCCAAAGCTATCCGGTCTTCTATATTACCTCCAATGAATACCCCTAAGGTTTTACCTAATGCGAAAGCAACCGTGAACTGGATGCCTTCTGAACTAGTAACTTTAGATACAACGGTGGCAAATATCATAGCATCTACAAAAACTAGAAAGTATACGGGATTCATTATTTTCTTTGCTATTAGAATTGTTTTCATTGTTGCCAATATATTAGTAAACGCTGTTACTAAAAACAATCCAATAAGCATAATTAAAATGTTTTCTGTAATGACTACATCTCCTTTTTCTTTTGTTCTTCTTGTAAAGAATAATTTTTTATAGTATATCAATTTAGTATTAGTTTTTGACTAAATACAGTTTTGTTAATTTGCATAAAAAAACTAACATAATTTTGTATGTTAGTAGCTAGAGGTACCATCTATATTTTTTGTAGCGCCAGGAAAATAGATTGACATATTACTAAATAACTGAACCAATTAATAAACTAACTTAATTATAATATCATATATCCATGTTTTATGCAATAGAATTTCCTTCCTTAATTCTAAAAATTTTGGTTATTTAGTAAAAAGAGACTATAAAGTCTCTTTTTACTGTATGTCCTGTTGATTAAAGTAAACAATAGTTGCTATTAATCCTAGTAACCCTGGAACTATTATAACTACCCAAGATAGCCAATATGGATACTGCTTTATTTCTATTAGGGGGTCTATGATTCTAAGCGTTGCAGTCCATGGGTAAATTGCCAAGAATTCTGAGTTTATTATAACCAAACTTATTATTACTATACCAATAGTAAAGGCTATTGAGGCTACAAAGCTCCTAAAAATAATAGTTAGCAGTGCTAAAGGCATAACTAGTAAAAACATTAAAAATCCAGTTAATACGTAAGTTATTCCTACCTGCCAAATAGTCTCCAGGCCTATACCACCAAATCCTCCAAGCCAACTAAAGATAATACTTAACCCCAATGTATATAGTGTAAGCAACTGTATCCAACCCAAAATCAACAGACACTTGCTGAGGATTAGCATAGTCCTATTTACTGGTATAATCAATAAGTTTTTTAAGGTATCTTCTTGGTATTCACGGCTAAATGTATAGGTTGTTAGCAAACCATACAACAGGATTCCAATAATAAGAATGACAAATAAGTTTGTCTGGTTAGCATAAGTTGCAAAATCAATAGGTGCTGCCTCAGTAAGCTCTGAAATTTCAGTGCGTTGAATAGTGAGAAAAATTAAGAAGTTGATTAAAGGCGCCACACTAGCTCCTGCCAGAGTAATTAACAACATGTATGAGCGTTTTAGCTTTATTATCTCAGTGTATACGAGATTAACCAATTTGACCACCCCCTGTCAATTGAACAAAATAATCCTCCAGGTTGTCCTGCTTCATAGCTAATTCTGTTACTTTAACGCTATTAGTAACAAGCATGCGGTTAATCTCAGCTGGTGACTGACCTAAGTCGTAGATTCTAAGCTTTTCATCATCTAAAACCTGATAATTACTTATACTGAACTCTGTTTCCAGTAATCGAACTGCTTTTGAAATATTGGATACTTGTACCTGCAAATATCTTTTATTTGCATCCTTTAACTTTTCCATGTTAATTTCCTCTAGCAACACTCCCTGGTGAATTATACCCACTCTATTAGCCAGATGTTCAATCTCACTTAGAATATGACTGGAAATCAAAATTGTAATATCTCTTTCCTCAGCCAAGCTCTTAATTAAACGGCGCATTTCTTTAATTCCAATCGGGTCCAATCCATTTGTAGGTTCATCTAGTATTAATAATTCTGGATGATGTACTATGGCTCGAGCAATACCCAAACGCTGCTTCATTCCCAAGGAGTATTTCCCTACTAGTTTAGTTTGTTCGCTAGCTAAACCCACAATCTCCAAAGCCTCCTGAATTGCCTGTTTTTTCTTAATTCCCATTAATCGAGCGTTTATTTCCATATTCTCTACAGCATTTAAATTAGGGTAAAATCCAGAAAATTCCACTATAGCTCCAATGCGATTTAAGATATTTTTCTTGTTATTTTTTAGATTTGATTCAAAAATCTCTATTTGTCCCTCAGTAGGCGTTATCAACCCTAACATCATTCTAATAGTGGTCGTCTTTCCTGCACCATTTCGACCTAAAAAACCGTATATTTCCCCTTTTTCCACTGTCATATTTAACTGGTGTACTGCCCATTGAGAGCCGTAGTGCTTAGACAAATTAATTGTCTTTAGTATAGCATTCATATAAGATCTCCCCTTTTAATTAATTTTAGTTTTTAGATTTGATTACAGTTTAACACCAGCTTTTTACCTGCCTCTTAACTGTTTCTTAAATCTCAATAAGCTTTTTCAAACCTAATTCATAGATAGGTAGCTTTACAAAAAAGTTTGTCCGTTGATTAGGTACACTAGAAACTTCTTAATTAATTTGTGTAATTTTTTAATTAGATACACAGGCATAAAAAACAGTATGATAATGTATCATACTGTAACTACTTCTATACCATTTCTACAATTTTTTTATGATTGTTGCAAGACAAATCTAAAAGTCCATCTTTCAGTCTAATAATAGGCTTATGAATACAATGAGGTGGGATAAATACTATTTCCCCTATTTCTCCGGTATCCATTCTAACCTTAGATCCCACATAATAATTCGCTATATTTTGCAAGAAAAGCACAAATATTTTAGTATCAAAATGTCCTAGACCAATCTTTTCCATCTCTTTGAATGTCTCAAAAGGAGTTATTCTTTTTTTATAAACCCGTTCAGAAGTTAGAGCATCATACACATCTACTACAGAAATAATCTTTGCGTAAATAGTAATTTTATCATGGCTAATCCCCTTTGGGTAGCCACTACCATCCACTCGCTCATGGTGCATACTAATAGCATCTAAAACCTCACTTTTTATATTAGGAATATTTTTGGCGATTTCACAGCCTAAATCTGGATGTCTTTTCATCTCTCTAAACTCCTGCTCTGACAATTTTCCCTTTTTATTCAAGATGGAACCTGGTATTCTTGCCTTCCCTAAGTCATGCAGCGTACTAGCTATAATAAGATCTTTTAATTGCCACTCTTTTAACTCTAACCATTTGCCTAAAAGCATTGAGTACAATGCCACATTCAAGCTATGGGTATATGTATATTCATCGCTATTTTTAAGTTCTAAGATACATTGAATTATAGAATCACTAGAGACATCCCTGCGTTCATAGATTGAATCACTTAAACGATAAATCTTTTCTGTTCGTAAACTTCTTCCAGCTGCTAAATCGCTTACAACATCTCTGAATTCTTCAATATTTACTTTATATTCTTCTTTTTGTTCCTCTAATGATCCTCCTAAATCTACTTCAGTATCTGTGTATACTATAGTAAATACTTTTCCTGTTTTTCGTATCCTGCTCAACACGTATTCGTTTATAACTATATTTTTTGCAATTATCTTTACTCCATACCTATTGAAGATATCTTCTGCTAAGGTTTTTCCTAAAGCATCTTGATTTAATATTTGCCTTTTCTTACCCATAAGCATCACCTTCAATATTTATTGTACTTAAAAATTAGTTCTACTTCTAAAAGTCATCTTCCTTTAATTTCTAGTATTTTAGTAAAAAAAACAGGCTGTAGAAATATACATGCCTGTTGACTATAATCTTATATTTTAAATTTTGATATTTTATCTTGCATTTCTTCTGCGATTTTCGCCAAGTCTTCGCTAGCTGAGGCTAACTCATCCATGGAAGCAGTTTGTTCCTCCACTGAAGCCGATGCTTCCTCAGTACCAGCGGCATTTTCTTCAGCTATAGCTGAGAGGTTCTGCATGATTTCGATAATCTCTTCTTTCTTCTGTTCCATTTCCTGCCCAGACCGATTTAGTTCTAATATAACTTCCTTAGACTTCTCAATAGCATTGGCAATACCCTCAAATTTAGCATTTGTCTTCTCTACGCTTTCAGTTTGGGAGGCTACGATAACACCTACCTCTTTCATTGTCGAAACAGCTTTTTCCGTCTTTCCTGTCAGGTCACCAACAATAGCTTCAATTTCTTCCGTGAACTTATTTGACTCTTCAGCTAACTTACGTATTTCTTCCGACACCACTGCAAATCCCTTTCCAGCTTCTCCCGCTCTAGCCGCCTCTATGGCAGCGTTTAAAGCCAGTAAGTTTGTTTGATCTGCAATATTCTTAATCATTTGACTAGCACTTTCTATTTTCTCAGCACTTTCATTAGTATTAATTATCACGTCCGAAACTTCTTTAGCTGCTTTATTACTATTACCAGTTTTCTCTACTAAGTCGTGTATAATTACAAACCCTTCTTCTTTTAGTTTATCAACTTCACTTGTAGAAGTGTTTAATGCTCGTAGTAAGCTTTGCTCGTGCTCGACCAGACTACCCATTTCTTCAATGTGCTCTACTCCCTGCTCAGTATCTTTAGCTTGATCAGCTGCCCCCCGAGCCATCTCTTCTATTGTTCTAGCTACCTCATTGGCAGCATAGGAGGTCTGTTGGCTATTCGCAGTTAATTGCTGTGAGGATGCTGCAACCTGGTCTGAGCTACTTGTCACATCTTGAACTAGATCTATAAAGTTATTTCGCATAACAGATAGCGCCTTCGCTATAACACCAATTTCATCATTTCTTTTTATGTATTTTGTCTCTTCGGTTTTATTATCAGTTGACAGATCATATTTTGCTAGTCTATCTATTATGTGGGCAAGCTCTGAAATAGGGTTTGCGATACTTTTACCTATCGCAAAAGCTGCTCCAATTGCAAGGAGAATTGTCAAAAATCCTATTATAATAAAGCTATTTCGCATTCCAGCTAAATTGCTACTTATTAGAAGCTGTGATTCTTCTTCCGAAATCCCAAGAAACATTATTCCTATTACATTATCTTCATTATCAGTTATTGGCTCATAGGCAGTATAATAAGGTACACCCAATATCTCTGCCTCACCTATGTATAATTTTCCTTGGACTACATCTTCATATGCTACACTATCTTTTCCCAAATATGTTCCAATAGCTCTAGTTCCTTCTTCTGTCATAATGTTCGTAGAAATCCTTTTAAAATCATCTCCACTAGCTACAAATATAGTGGCCACATTTCCTAAATCATTACGAACATCATCAACCATTTCATTTCGACCTTCTATACTTTGTCCATTCTCATCAAGTAAAACACCATAACTATATGACAACTCCCCAAAGTAATATTTTAGATACATATCCGCTGACGCTAAATCCGCTCTCATTTTTTGATCTATAAGTTCTGACTGAAGGCTTATTAATCCACTAGAACTATTTCTATACCCTGTAACGCTAATGACTAAAGTAGTAATAAACAATAATAAACAAACACTTAAAATTAGTTTCGCCTTTAGACTTTTCAATTAAATCTACCTCCGCTCGAATTTAGCTTAGATTATTAGACAATATTCGACAATATTACTAAAGAAATTCGCTTCCATAGCAATAAATTCCTGCAGAAATTTTGGTAAATTCAAAAGTCTTATAATTTCAATATAATTCTATAAGTTTTCTAGAACTAACTTTCTAGTTTTGCGTTAAGAAACCACGAAACGTTGCGTTTAACTTATTCGTCTCTTGAAGTAACTTTTATAGGGCTTTCTTCTCTATCCTAGATACAAAATATCTGGTTAAAGTTCATCTAAATTGCACTTCATTTACATTTATCTAGTGCTTTTATCATGTCTTTTATAAAAGCTAACACTGCTTCTTCTTTTGTTGCCCAAGAGGTAACTATACGGATTGCAGAGTTATCATTATCAACCTTTTCCCATATATAGAAGGCATAATTCTGCTGCAGCTCATTTACTACTCGATTGGGAAGTATAGGAAATAACTGATTTGTCGGGGAATGTGTTAAAAACTCTAAACCTGCTTTGCTTATTTCACCTCTAAGCAAACCTGCCATCTGATTAGCATGCTTGGCCAATTCAAAGTATAGGTTATCTCTGAATAGCTCGAGAAACTGTATTCCCAAAAGTCTTCCTTTAGCCAACAGTGCCCCCTTCTGTTTCATATGGTATCGGAAATCCTCTTTAAGTGAATCGTGGCATATCACTAGGGCCTCACCAATAAGTGCCCCATTTTTCGTACCTCCTATGTAGAAAGCATCAACCAGTGTTCTCAAATCGGAAAATATCAAATCATTCTCTGCAGAACATAAAGCCGAACCCAACCTAGCCCCATCCATAAATAAAAAAAGGTTATTCTCTTTACAAAACCGACTCAACTGTTCTATTTCACCCTTATTATATATCGACCCTACTTCTGTTGAATTAGAGATATATACTAGTTTAGGTTTTACCATATGCTCATCCTGGTGAGTCTCAAGCACTGGTTGAATTAGGTCTGGGGTTAATTTCCCATCAACCCCTTCAATAGTTATAATTTTATGTCCTGTGGCTTCAATAGCACCAGTCTCATGGGTCACTATGTGACCACTAGTAACTGCTATTGCAGCTTCATAAGGTCTTAGAAAAGCTGAAATAGCAGTAAGATTGGTTTGAGTACCACCTGCTAATAGGTAAATCTCTATGTTACCTCCAATTTTTTGCTTTAATAACTTTACTGCTCTTTGTGTAAATATATCCTCACCATAGCCATCAACTTGCTCATTATTAGATGCAATTAATGCATTTAAAATTCTAGGGTGTGCTCCTTCGCTGTAGTCGTTCTTAAAACTATACATTATCTTTTCACCTCTTATTGTAGTCATTTTCTCACCATTAATAGTATACCAACTTCCCATGCATTGCCAAACAAAAAAAACGGACTTAACATAAATTAAGTCCGTAGAATATATAAAGTTTAATGTCTTTTTTCTGGCAGTGGCTGTATTACAATATTTATAGGGAGATTACTACCTGATGCAGGTTTAAAAACAATATCTACTATTTCTTCCTCTTCTCCAGTTCTATACAATACGGCAGCTTCGTTAGAATTTAACAAATGACTTCCCGCTGTAACCATTACCACTTCATTATTGACTAGAAATGCTCCGCTATAATAACCGCCTCGGCCATTTACTAGAATTATACTCTCTGGAGCAACTCTCTCTAACTTGAGCTGATATAGCACACCAAAATTACCCCTATTTAAAACATATTCACCAGTCATTTGATCAATACCAGCCACTGGTTTATCTTCATACCGATCTCCAAACACAATTCTTTTCGCATCATCACCCACCATTTCCCCAATTCGAATTGAACGGTTTCCATATAAAAAAGTGCCTCTAGTATGAATCCCGTCTCTTGGCAGATCTGGTAGAAGTGGTAAATGCTCAAATAAATCTTTGCCCCTATCAAGTACAACTGTTTCAATTTGCAGTGGCAATGAAGTAGTCAGGTCCGCATAAACTGACAGTGTTTGTCTTTCCAATATCCTTTTTTGGCTTACTTCAGGCAAAATAACTTTTCTTTCTCCTGGCTCTAAGATAACACTTTTTTGATTTGGTTTTGCAAAGGTATCAAAGTAACGAGCCAACGCTAATTTACCTGTGGTTGTAACCCATTCATGGGGGCCAGCCATGCCTATATGTGGTATCTTTATTTCTACTGGTTCATCATAAATGTTGGTAGCAACTATATAGATATTTACTGGATTTTTGCGATTATTTTGCTTATGTAACATCACTCGCCCATTTCCTTGTACAACACCCCGATAATAGATACCTTCCTGTCGAATAGATTCTGGACTGTTACTATGGTACAAAGTATGTTCTTCGTTCTCAATTTCATAATTAATAATAGGATATGAGATAATATTTTGCCCTGCAATTAGGTACTTTTGTCCCACAGGTATAAACAATGGGTAAAATTCCTCACTGGTATATAAAACTTCCTCTTTAATTACTATTTTTTTAGTATAGGTGCTCTTTAACCCATGCTGGTCAACCACTTCCAATACAATCTCTTGCTTACCTGCTGAAAAAAAAGCGGGCTCCTTGTTTGTCCATGCTCTTTTCACAATATCGTCCTCATCATCATAGCTCAGGTCAGTATAGATGATGGGCTCTCCTATAAGATACTGATCTTTATCTGTGGAGAATTTAGCTACTGGTGGTTGAGGTTCTGGTAAAACATTAACTTTCACCTTAAAGGGGTCACTCCAGATGCCATTTTGATCCTTTACCCTTCTTGTAACTGTATAGGTGCCCGGGGCAGCAAATACCTCCTGCTTACCTTCCCATACCTCATCCACAATTCCAAAGTTTTGCGGGTGTTTATATTCATCGATATATGTAACCCTAGTTTGCCCCGCATAAATTGTAGCAGGTTGCACAGAAAAATTTGCAACTGGCTTTGTACTCCAATATAAATGAACAAAATTCTGCTTCAGCTCAGGATGCACTCTCATATTAAAATGCGTAACAAAAGTGCGCAATGGTATCATCATTGTCTGGTTCTCAATAAAAGGTATTCCATGAGTAGAGGTTATTCCTTGATTATTTACTTGATATTGAGCGCGGTTAACTTGAAATCGCAACTCTATTTCTTCATTACTTATCTTAGCTACCTTTGTTTGATTATCATAGGAAACAGATAATCCCAACCTTTCTGCTAAGACTCTTAAAGGTATGTATGTAACTCCCTGCCGAATAGTAATAGGGTTGTTAGCAAGATATTGTTGCTTATTATGGTAGATTTCTTTGCTTCCTACAGTAAAAATTATATGATCTGTATAAGTTTTACTCTGCATACTTTGTGTACTTTCATTTGCATTTAATACTGTGTTGCTAGAAATAAATAAGACAAAAATTAGTAAAAAAACTATCAAATTATTGAATTTTAAGCTTTTCAAATTATGTCCTCCATCTCCAAATATAGTTATACTTCTTTTAATAATAAGATTAAAAATTCCAAAAAGCAAAGGTAAATTATTGTAGTTGCTTGTATTGGACGACATCTCAATTTAAAAAGTTCCATGGATACCTTTTTATATCAGTTAAATCTTTCAAAGAAATTTAAACACCACAAACCGTGGTGTTTAAGCTTAATCCATGTCTTTAAGTAGCTTTTGTAGGGCCTTTTTTTCAATCCTAGAAACATAAGATCTAGATATTCCCAGTGATTTAGCAATATCTCTCTGCGTTTGCTTCAATTGGTTAAATAGTCCATATCTCAGTTCAAGTACTTTCCGCTCCCGCTTGCTGAGTTTTTGAACCTTTTCCAATAGGCGCTTATATTCAAAATTATTTTCTACTACTTCCGCTACCTCATTGGGATCTGTACCTAATACATCAATTAGGGTTATCTCATTACCATCTTTATCAGTACCAATAGGATCATAAATGGAAACTTCCCCTCGAGCCTTCTTTATTGCCCTAAGGTGCATTAGTATCTCATTCTCAATGCACCTAGCCGCATATGTTGCCAACTTCGCACCCTTATCTGGGTTAAAAGTATTTATTCCCTTTATCAAGCCAATAGTTCCTATAGAAATTAAGTCATCCACCTCTTCTCCTGTACCTTCAAATTTTTTTGTAATATGAGCTACTAGCCTTAGATTATGCTCTACTAGTATGTTGCGAGCATTTTCATCCCCTTGGCTTAGCTCTTGCAAATAATATCGTTCTTCTTTTGCTGACAAGGGGTGTGGAAAAGCATTATTGCTAATATAAGAAACTAAAAGCGTAATTCCTTTAACTAGCAAGGCTAAAAACGCTGCAAGTCCGTACATAACCCACCTCCACAAAAGTTTATTTTACACTTTACATTTATATGGTGGTGGGTATATTTTTGTGCTTGGCTACATATAAATATTTTTTTGTAATATATCTTACATTTCTAGTAAGCTTATTCTGGTATTATAGTGTTTATAATATTTCATTAGATGAGGGCTAGTCTATGGAGGTCATACTATGGGTAGAGTAGAAAGAGAGAAACTTACAATAAAGCGAATGATTCAACTTTACTGCAAAAAAGAGCATGGGCAGAGTAAACTCTGCCCCGATTGTCAAAAGTTATTAATTTATGCAGAAAAAAGACTTAGTAGGTGTAAGTTTGGTTCCCAAAAACCAGTGTGCGCCAAATGCTCAATTCATTGCTATGCCAGTCCTATGCGCGAACAAACTATTGATATCATGAGGTATTCTGGACCAAAAATGATCTTTAAACACCCTATACTGGCATTACACCATATATTTGATTCATTCAAATAAAGTGCGAAAAGTTTATGCATCTAATATTTTTTCAGCCTCTTGGAAACTAATTATCTTTATTTCACAGGGCATGTTTTCCAATATTTTTAACACTTCACCTTTAGTATCTGCTGTTACCTGAACCATGGCCACTCCTTTTTTCCCTGAAATGGTAGTGACTATCCCTAAGTGGCTGTATCCTTCTATAATTTCATCTAATAAGACGATTTTACTGGGTTCTAGCAGAACTAGTATTTTTAGAGGATCATTTATTTCATCTTTATTCACTAGATACATTCCCCTCTGGCACCTGTCGTCGCACTAAGCTATTTTCTGCTAATTTCTTGGACACCTTAACCTTAATCATTTGATGTGGGTGAGGTGCCACTTGAATTTTCTCACCTGTTTTGGCATCCCACATATCTGTTACTGTAAACATGTATATTTCATCATCAGATGGAGATATTACTTCTAACTCATCCCCTACTTGAATCCTATTCCTCTCTTCCACTAAGGCCAGCCTGTGATCACTGTCATAATCTTTCACTAAGCCCACAAAATCATAGTTTCTCACATAGGCTGAGTCCCTATAATTGTGATCTTTTGAGCTAGGATTGTCGAAATAAAAACCAGTAAAATAATCCCTGTGGCTCACCTTTAGAAGTTCACTATACCATTCTTCGTTAAACTTGTATCCTTGAGGGTTTTCCATATATGTATCTATTGCCTGACGATATGCCTTGATAACAGTTGCCACATAATGAACACTTTTCATGCGCCCCTCTATTTTAAAAGTACTAATTCCCGCCTTGATAAGCTCTGGTATATACCTAATTAAGCACATATCCTTGGAATTAAAGATGTAGGTTCCTCTCTCATCCTCTTGAACTGGGTAGTACTGACCTGGACGCTGCTCTTCTACTAAGTAATATTTCCATCTACAGGGATGGGCACAGTGCCCTCTATTGGCATCCCTTCCAATCATATAATTGCTCATAAGACAGCGACCTGAGTAAGAAATGCACATAGCTCCGTGAACAAAGGCCTCTATCTCTACTTTTACCTTATCTCTAATCATTCTAATATCTTCTATAGATAATTCTCGGGCCATTACTAACCTTTTTACTCCTACCTGTTCCCAAAATAGAGCAGAAGACCAATTAGTATTGTTAGCTTGGGTACTAAGATGTATGGGAATGCTTGGACAATACTGTTGAGCTAGTCTAATAACTCCAGGGTCGGCCACAATTATGCCATCTACTTGCAATTGCTCTAATTCTTCTAGATATTGAGGCAAACCAATAAGATCTTCGTTGTGAGGTATAATATTAACCGTTATGTAAATTTTTTTACCCCTGGCATGTGCAAAACTTAACGCCTCTTTTAATCCATCTATAGAAAAATTACCTGCAGCCGCTCTTAGGCCAAAGGATTTACCCGCTAAATAACAAGCATCTGCACCATAAGTCAATGCTATTTTTAACTTTTCCATATTGCCCGCTGGAGCCAATAATTCTGGTTTATTCACACAAATCTACCTCTTTCTTGTAACTTATTGAAACCCCATCTCCAATGGGGAGTATTGATGTCTCATAACTAGGATGCTGGGATAGCATCTTTAAGTAAGTCCTCAATCTAGTGATTAAAGTCTTTTTACGTCTGGGGTATACAGAACTGGGTAAAACAAGCCCCCTAAAAAGTACATTATCTGATACTAATAGTCCTCCTGACTTCAGCAATGGTGAACATAAATCATAAAATTCTAAGTACTGACCTTTAGCTGCATCACAAAATATAAAGTCGAACTTTTCGTCTTTCAATTTAGGTATTACTTCCCTAGCATCACCTTGAAGCAAGTGGGTGTATTCCTCAATAGCTGCAACTTTTATGTTCTCTTTTGCCCGAGCAAAAAAATCTTCGCGCAATTCTATAGTAACTATCTTTTTTTGAGATTGATTAGCCATAGCCTGTCCCATACATATAGTTGAGTATCCTATAGCTGTGCCTATTTCCAACACTTTTTTCGGCTTGTGCATAGTTATTAGTGTGCGCAGTAGCTGCGCCACCTCAGGTTCTACTATGGGAATATGCTCAGTATTAGCCTCTTGTTCTAATTGTTCAAGAATGCCCGTCCTGTCTGGCAAGAGCTCTCTTAAAAACTCATTCATTTGTTTAGTATTTATCATGGTTGTTCCTCCACATTGTAGCATTGGAAAATGTGTGGCATGTCTGCCACACATTTATGTTATTATCTATATTGTAACTATTTTCCTTTACTTTTATTGCCTCTTAACGTAAATATCGGTTTCTAGCATTAAGGTGTTCCCCGTATGTTTTGCTAAAGTAATGAGACCCATCTGGCTTCAATACATAGTATAGATAATCGTGTTCAGCTGGTTCAAGGACAGCACGAATTGATTTTTCACCAGGAGCTGCAATAGGGCTAGGAGGCAAGCCCGGATATTTATAAGTGTTGTAGGGTGAATCCACCTCTAAATCACGATACAATAGCCTCTCTTTATGCTCAGGCAATGCGTATTGCACCGTTGCATCTATCTGAAGTGCTTTACCTATCCTTAGTCGATTAAAAATAACCCCAGCTATCTTAGGTCTGTCCTGATCAACTTTTGCTTCTCGCTCGATTAGTGAGGCAATTGTCACTACATCCAAAATTGATAGACCTACTTCTTCCATTTGGCTCAACATTTCTTCGTCAAAGACTGTGTTAAATCTGTTTAGCATCATCTTAACTATTTCCTCTTCACCCATATTAGTGGTATAGGTGTAAGTATCAGGAAACAAAAAGCCCTCTAACCTCTTCTCACCTTGGAGCAACTCAGCTTCAAAAGGTACTGCTACTTCTTGTGTTGCATTTAGAAAATGTTCCTTATCAACTATTTCTTTATCGTGAAGTCGCTGAGCTATTTGTACAAGAGTTAGGCCTTCCGGGATGGTAAATTGGTATATTACCACATCTCCTGCTACAATCTTCTCAGCAATTTCTTGAACTGACATGCTTTTACAAAATTCATATTCCCCTGCTTTAAAATTTCCATCATATCCGTTAAACCTGGAGTATAATCGGAAAATGACAGGATCTTTTATCAGCTTTTCTCCCTCTAATATTTCAGCAATTTTATGGGTAGAGGCGCCCATTGGTATTTCCACATGAACTTCTTCTCCTTCAGGAGAAACAGGACTTAACCCAGTAGTATAATAGTTGTAGCCGAACAGAGCTATAATAGCTAGAGCCACTGCCATTACTAGTACAATGATCACTAATATTTTAACTATTGGTTTAGTATTTCTTACACCTTTATTTTCTGTGGTTGGGTTCATTTCTCTGCCTCTTTTCTAGTATTTTCCCTCCTATTATACATTTTTTTTGGTTTTGGTACAACCTTTAGGCTTCTATGATCTATTATTGAATTGGATATTTGTCATTTGATACTTCCTCTTTAGATATAACTTCACCATCATTTAAAAATTTCCTAACTACTTTAACTTGATGATATTCACTATCCTTAATAGCCTCTTGTTCTAAGATAACATCTTGCAGGCTATCTTTCTTTCCATACATGGAAACTTTTAAATTGCTCTTATTTACCATTGCAGTTACTAAAATATTTCCACCAGAATTATTTTTAAATTTCAAATCTAAATAATCATAATAAACTGCTGCATCTAATCCCAAATCTACATAGCTAACTGGTAACGAATGAGGAGTGCGTTCCACAATTTCTAGTCCCGACAGGAGTGCAGTATTGTATATGGTTGTTGATACTTGACAAATTCCTCCCCCAACTGCATCCACAAACTCTCCATCCACGATAATTGGTGCCTTCTGATATCCTTTATCTCTAGATTGAGACCCAACTATTTCATTAAATGAAAAAATGTCGTCTTCAAATAATAGGTACTTATTTATTTTCTCCGCTGCTATTATAATATTATTTATTCGTGCTGAATTGCTAGAATCAAACTCTGTTGTTTTACTAGCTAGTTTTGTATTAATTTCCAATGCTTTTAGGTCTCTTTCAATAGTGCTTGGGATAACCGTAATTAGGGGAACCTCAATATAATCACTATTCTTCTCAACTGCATTTATTAAGTTTTGTTGTAAATTATTTAAATCTATTCGCCTGCCAATTACCTCACTCTTTATAGCTATTTCTCCTGTTTCAGTCAGATAAAATTGGGCATCCTCCGGTAACTTCTCTAATTCACCTTTAATTGCATCTATTGCTTTAATCATTTTATCTTGATTAATTTCCCAAGCTAAGGGAATATCTGCTCCTTTATACCAAGTTTTGATTCTTTTTTTTACATTAATTGTTGCTGAATCGTTCCGTCCAATCTCATAAGCACTTCCAGTAACCTTGGCACTATTCATAGCGTACCCAAGATCTTTTTTATTGAGCACCCATTGATGTTCCTGGTACTTAAGTTTGATATCTCCTTGTATTAGTTCTGCCTCCACTTGTAATAAGTAGTTGGATAACTCAGCTCTCGTGTTTCTAGAAAAATCCTTGCCGTATACTTTAACTCCAGGGGCTATAGTCTCTTCCTCTAGGAATACTACATTTAATACCAAGGTAACTATCACAGTGCCTCCTAAAAATACTATAATACTAGCTACACTTAATAAGAGCTTTTTTTTCACTCTCTCACTCCCAACGACAGTTTATACATACTTATTACCGCCCTATAGGAAAGAGTACAAAAAAAAAGCCAGAAATCTCTGGCTTTTAAGCATCTTCTTCTGAAATTTTGCTCTCCCATGCAGCTGCAACTTTTTCCCACTCGTCATCTTCTTCAATGCTGTGTAGTACTTCATTTCCACTGTCATCAGTGTCAATTCTTAAAATAATCGCTTCGTCGTCTTCTTCATCTTCTTCAACAGGTAACAGAATTGCATACTCTTTTTGCTCTACCTCGATTATATCCAATACAGAAAATTGATGTTCTGTACCTTCTTCATCTTCCAACGTAATAATATCTTGATTTTCTTCTGTCATTTTATACACCTCATTTTAATTATAAATTTTACTTACTTATAAGTTTAACCCTTATTATGGAATTTTATTTAATACTGTCTAAATAAGACTGTAAAATCATAACAGCGGCAACCTTATCAATAACCTTTTTTCTCTTTTTACGAGATACATCCCCTTGCAACAGCATTTTTTCTGCTGCAACTGTAGTCAATCGCTCATCCCAAAGTACTGTGGTAATAGAAAGTCTCGCTTCCAACTCCTTGGCTAGCTTTTGAGCTTTTATTCCTCTTTCTCCTACAGAGCCATCCATATTCTTGGGAAATCCTATTACTATTTTGTCACATTCATATTCTTTTACTAAATCTCCAATTATTTTAACGCCCCGCTCTAAGCTTTCTTCCCATTTTACTGTGTCCTTGCCTTGAGCAGTCCATCCCAGTTCATCACTTACAGCAACCCCTATTGTTTTCGAACCTACATCTAGTCCAATTATTCTCACCATTTAACTCCCTTATTTACTTACCTAGGTATTTTTTCACTAACTCTTCCATCAGGTCATCTCGCTCAATCTTTTTTATTAGCGTTCTGGCATCATTGTGACTGGTAATATAGGCAGGGTCGCCAGATAAAAGATAGCCCACAATCTGATTGATGGGATTGTACCCCTTCTCTTCAAGAGAATTATATACCGCAACTAGCACATCTTTTGGGTTTAATTCCTCATCACCTGTGGCTTTAAACATCATAGTCTTATCATAATTATTTTCAGACATATTACCACCCTCCTATTGCGCTTATACTATTACTTATTCTATAGAGTATTAGCATTTCCTGCTAGTTTATGGTATCTGTTTAGCAATTACATTATGGACAGCTGCAATGGCCTCATCTAACTTATCGGGATTCTTCCCACCTGCTTGAGCCATATCTGGTCTGCCACCACCACCGCCACCTGCAATAGTAGCCACTTCTTTTATTAGCTTGCCCATGTGAGCACCTTTTTTAACAGCTTCTTTAGTTGCCATTGCCACAAAGTTAACTTTACTATCATTTTTTGCGCCTAAGAGTACTACTCCTTCTCCCAGCTTGTTTTTCATCATATCCGCCATATTCCTCAGGCTGTCCATATCCGCCACAGTAACCTGTTGTGCTAATACCTTGATGCCACCTATTTCCTCTGCTTGATTTAGAAATTGATCTGCTTGAGAAGATGCTACTTTGTCATTTAGGGCCTGCAACTGCTTTTCAGTGTTTTTAAGTTCAGTTATCATGTTGCTTGCCTTTTGCTCTACTTCCATTACTGGGGCCTTGAGTATAGCTGCAGTCTTCTTCAAAACCTGTTCATATTTATTTACTAACTGTAGGGCATTTATTCCTGTAGCTGCCTCTATTCTTCTAATTCCTGAGCCAATGCCGCTCTCTGATACAATCTTGAACAATCCCACTTCACTGGTTCCCTCTAAGTGAGTTCCACCACATAGTTCTAAACTATAATCGCCTATTTTAACTACTCTAACAGTGTCGCCATATTTTTCACCAAATAAAGCAGTAGCACCCATTTGCTTTGCTTCATCAAAGCTAGTTTCCTGAGCTGTCACAGAAATATTGCTAAATACTACCTCATTCACCTTGTCTTCAATTTCCTTTAGCTCTGCTTCTGTAAGCGCAGTAAAATGTGTAAAGTCAAATCTAAGTCTATCAGGGGTTACTAGAGAACCTGCCTGATTCACGTGTTGACCTAAGACTTCTTTTAAAACTTTATGTAATATATGGGTTGCTGTATGATTTTTGGCAGTTTCATTTCTGCTTTCACTAACTATAGCCACTGCTTGTCCCTCAGTTACAGACCCCTCTTGTACATTCCCATAGTGAATAATATTGTTATCTGGGAGTCTTACTACATTAGTAACAGATACAAAACCCTGATTGGTCTTAACTATACCTTTATCAGCAACCTGTCCTCCACCTTCTGGATAAAAGGGTGTTTCCTCTAAGACAATTGCTACCTGAGTTCCAGCTTCAGCACTTTGAATTGGACTTCCCGTTTCCTGTAGCATCAGCTTTGATATGGCAGTTTCCACCTTTAACTGTTCGTAGCCAACAAACTTGTATGCCTCTATACCGCTAAGGCTTTGCACGTATTTGGCAATGTCGTCTCCTAGGTTACTATTCTGACGGGCATCTCTAGCTCTTTGTCTCTGTTCTTCCATAGCTTTTTCAAAGCCAGCTTTGTCAACACTAAGTCCCTGTTCTTCTGCAATGTCCTCTGTCAAATCTATGGGGAAACCATATGTATCGTACAGCATAAACGCTTGAGGGCCAGCTATTTTCTTCTTGCCTTCTGCCTTAAGTTGTTCTACTATATCGGCTACCATCTTAATACCATCATTCAGGGTTTCATGGAAGCGCTCTTCTTCTATCTTTATTACTTTTTCTACATAATCGCGCTTTTCAGCTAGCTCTGGATATGCAGTACCCATGATTTCAATAACCTTAGGTACCATTTGGTACATAAACGGTTTGTCTATTTCTAATACTTTCCCAAACCTAACAGCTCTACGTAAAATCCTTCTTAGCACATAGCCGCGTCCTTCATTACTTGGCAATACACCGTCGGTAATTAAAAAGGTACAAGCGCGGACGTGATCTGCAATTACCCTAAAAGGAAATCCTTCCACTCCTGAAACATACTTCTTGCCACAAAGATTCTCCACTGCATTTATCAGAGGCTTAATTAAATCAGTTTCAAAGTTGGTATCTACCTCTTGTAGGATAGATGCAACTCGTTCCAAACCCATCCCTGTATCAATACTGGGTTTTGGTAAGGGAGTCATTTTTCCTGCTTCATCCCTGTTATACTGCATAAATACTAGGTTCCATATTTCTAGCCATCGATCACAATCGCATATGCCAATACCACACTCTTCAGCTTCGCAGGCGTATCCTTCTCCTCGGTCAAATAATATTTCACTACAAGGACCACAAGGACCAGTATCACCCATAGACCAGAAGTTATCTTTTTCTCCTAACCGTAGAATTCTATCAGCTGTTACCCCTACTTCTTCTTGCCATAGTTGATGGGCTTCATCATCATCTAGGTAGATGGTAACCCACAAATCCTTTTTATCTAGTTTTAGTTCTTCAGTCAAAAAACCCCAAGCAAAATTAATTGCTTCCTTTTTAAAATAGTCACCAAATGAGAAATTTCCCATCATCTCAAAAAAAGTGTGGTGCCTAGCCGTTCTACCCACTGTGTCTAAATCATTGTGCTTTCCCCCAGCCCTAACACACTTTTGTGCAGTGACTGCTCTAGTATAATGTCTCTTTTCTAATCCCAAAAAAATTTCTTTAAACTGAACCATACCTGCATTAGTAAATAGTAGTGTGGGATCATCTACTGGTACAAGTGATGAACTGTCAACCTTTGTATGCCTTTGCTTTTCAAAGTAGCTAATAAATGTGTCCCTTAGCTCGTTGCCACTCAGTTTTAACATCTGACCATCTCCTCTCGAGACTTGTTGTAATTATAAAAAAAACCCGCACCCTAGCCCAGTGATAAACTGCACCAGGGACGAGAACCATTCTCGCAGTAACCCTGAACGTTGCTTAACTTCACTAAATTTCCAGTTTAAAATCGTGTCTATTATAAACTAAATAAACGAAGGTTGTCAACAATTATTACTTTTATTCAACAAGCTTTTCGATCAGGTAACTGAAAATAACCCTACAAATAGCAATTGTAGGCACTGCTAAAAGTACTCCCAAAATTCCAAAAAGAGCTCCTCCTGCCAACACAGAAAATATTATACTCAAGGGATGCAGACCTAAAGAATCTCCCATTATCTTTGGAGAAATAATATTTGTTTCAATTTGTTGAATTACCACAAATAAAATTATAACATATAGGGCCATTGTTTGCGATTCTAGCAAAGCTAAAGCTACTGCTGGAATCGCCCCAATCACTGGTCCAAAGTAAGGAACTAGGTCAAAAATACCAGCAATTATCCCCAAAATCAGGGCAAACTCCATCCCTAATGCCATTAGGCCTCCTGTGGTCATAATACTCACTATAGTCGCCACTATTATATGACCTCTGATAAATTTTCGTAAAACTCTGTTGATATCATGCATTAAGGTTTGAGTTTCAGTTCTAAACTTTACTGGCAATAATCTGTAGAGACCTTGTTCAATATTTGACCAATCCTTGAGCAGGTAAAAAGCTAATATAGGCGCAATGAGCAGGTGTAGTACTTGAGTAAAAAAGCTAATAATTCTTTCTACTAGATTGTTGGTAAATCGCACGACCCACTCTTCAAATTGCTGTGCACTTTCGTCAATAGCCTCTCGAATACTCTCTGGCATTGTCATTCGAGAATAGTCCCTCTCTAACTCTAGGGCCCATTGGCGCAATTGATTTATGTAGTCAGGAATTACCTTGGCAAAGATGTTCAAATCCTTTATAACCATAGGCAATATATTGATAATTACCAATGCAGTAGTTACTACAAAGCTGATATATATGAGCACAATTGCTAGAGCTCTAGGTAAACCTAGTTTTTCCAGTTGATAGACTAGCGGACTTAAAAGATAGGCCATAAAAGCTGCCACTAGAAAAGAGGGCAGAATGGCCTTAACTTTTATGAGAAGATATATTGAAAAAGCAACTGCTACAACTAAAAAGCTCTTACGCCAAAATGCTCTTGTGCTAAATATTCCCTTCATCTTTACTTCTTCATATAATCTTTAAGTTCTTTTACTCCTTCAGAAACTTCATCTGCTACTTTTTTTGCCTGCTTCTTAACCTTTTGTTCAGTTTTGTTGCTCATTATGGGCTTTTTATTTGATTTAAATAACCACGCACTTATTGCACCTAACATTCCACCTGTAAACAATCTATTAAAAAAACCTTTTCCTTTTTTCATTTTATATTCCTCCTTTTTCCATACTAGTAGTTGATAAATTATCATCGTTGATATCCAAAAGAGTGCCATCTTCATCTACTTGAAAAACCTTCACCTTATCGCCGCGTTTGTAAAATTCATAATAACAATCCCAACAATAGTATTGGTTGCTGCCAACTTTGCCAGTAGCTCTGCTATCACAAACTGGACAATTCATCCTCATCATCACTTCCTTTAAAATCTTTTACTAATACCATTTCTTTACCCATGGTCACAATAGAGTTAAGAGGCAGTAAGGAGCGCCCACTAATAAGGTCACTTATTAAACCCTGGGATAATTGGTACCCCTTTACTTCTTTGGTTTCTAAGTCTACTAAGACATCCCTAACAATGCCGATTTCTTTCCCTACCTCATCAAAGACTTGTTGTCCAAATGCTAATGAAACACTGTATCCTGAAATTTCCGCTTTGGATAACACTTGAGGCGTTTGCAGTACATCCTCACTGATGATGCTAATATGATGAGCATTAATTTCTGTTATATCCTCACAGGAAATAAAACGCATCTCGGGTAAATGATCTCCTTGCACCTCAAGCAAAACCCCTAATAAGTTTTCTTGTTCCTCTGAATATAGAAGATCCGTTATTTTACCCACTTTGTGACCTGCTTTTTGTTCTAAAACCGGCAATCCTAAAATTTCACTACCTTTTTTCATCACTGCCTCCTGTTTAGTACTATTACCCTATATTGTTTCCAATTTAAGCAAAAAAAATGCGCACCCCTATGGGTACGCATTCATTATATTGCTTTAATCTATTTGCTTTTCAATTGTTCCGCCACCAACTACAATGTTATCCTTGTAAAATACCACAGCCTGTCCCGGCGTTATAGCACGTTGTGGCTTATGAAACTTAACCAAAACTTTTCCATCCTTGGTCGGCTCTATTACTGCACTAGCAGCGGGTGCTGAATATCTTACTTTAGCAGTTACTTCCATAGGTTTTTCTAATTGAGGAAACAGAATAAAATTATTATCCATACTAATGAGGCTGCTCCCAAAAACTTCGGTGTTGTCTCCCACAACTACTGCATTTTTCTCTGGGTCAATTTTTACAACATAGACTGGCTTGCCTAATGCTAGCCCCAATCCTTTTCTTTGACCGATAGTGTAATTTGCTATGCCCTCATGAGTGCCAACGACTCTTCCCTGAGTATCCAAAAATGGGCCTGGTTTGAGCTCTACATTTTTTTCCTTTAAGAAGGTTTTGTAGTCATCGTTAGGAACAAAACAGATTTCCTGACTATCTGGTTTGTCTGCAACTTGCAAATCAAGCTTTGCTGCTAGCTCTCTAATTTGAGGTTTCTTGTATTCACCTAAAGGCATTAAAGTTGAAGCCAACTGCTCTTGAGTAAAACCATATAGCGCATAGGTTTGATCTTTATTGTCATCTTCTGATCGAGCCAACAAGTATCTCCCAAGCTCTTCATTATAATAAATCCGAGCGTAATGACCTGTAGCTATATAATCTGCGCCAAGCATCTTGGCCTTGTGCAAGAAGGCCTCAAACTTAATATATCGGTTACAAGCAATACAAGGGTTAGGCGTCCTGCCTTCAATATACTCGTTACAAAAGCTTTTGATTACTTTTTCCGCAAATAAATCCCTAAAGTTCATTACATAGTAGGGAATATCCAATACCTGAGCAACGCGCCTAGCATCTTCAACCGCTGACAAGGAGCAACAGCTACCCTCTACTTCTTCATGAGGTTGGTCTGATGGCCATATCTGCATAGTGACACCAGTTACATCATACCCCTGCTCTTTTAATAGAGCAGCAGCTATGGAGCTATCTACACCGCCACTCATTCCCACAAAAACTTTTTTATTCGCCACCTAATTCACCTACTGATTTTTTTGTTTGTAATCCTCTATAGCTTTGTGAAGTGCATCAGCTGCTAGATTAGAACAATGCATTTTTGCTGGAGGTAGTCCATCTAATGCTTCTGCTACCGCTTTATTAGTTATCCGTAGGGCTTCATCAATTGTCTTTCCCTTTACAAGCTCAGTAGCCATACTACTAGTAGCAATTGCTGCTCCACAGCCAAAGGTTTTAAATTTAACATCTTCGATTACATTATCTTTTACTTTCAAGAAAATTTTCATTATATCGCCACAGGATGCATTACCTACTTCGCCAACACCATTGGCATCTTCAATTTCTCCTACATTTCTCGGATTATTAAAATGATCCATAACCTTTTCTGTATACATGTTAATTCCCCCTCAATAATTTATCTTTTATGTTTATGAGCATCATATAAAGGTGACATGCTTCTAAGTCTGTCAATTATTTTTGGAAGCTCTTCTATAACGTAGTCAATTTCTTCTTCTGTATTGTCTTTGCCCAAAGTCAGTCTAAGTGATCCATGAGCAATTTCATGGCTAAGCCCCATTTCTAATAGCACATGGGAAGGCTTTAAAGATCCAGAGACACAAGCTGAGCCACTAGAAGCACCAATTCCCTTCATATCCATACTAAGCAATAGAGCCTCTCCTTCAATAAAGTAAAAGCTAAAGTTTACATTGTTTGCTATTCTGTTTTCCCTACATCCATTTAATTTAATGTGGTCTATTCTCTCCTCGATTCCCTTCATCAACTTATCCCGCAAATAGGTGAGTCTTTTGTTCTCAGATTCCATACTTTCTTTTGCAAGCTCTGAAGCTTTACCAAAACCTACTATACCAGGAACATTTTCAGTACCAGGTCTACGACGTCGCTCTTGTCCACCACCGTGAGTAATACGCTGCAGCTTAGTGCCCTTACGCACGTATAAACATCCTATCCCTTTTGGTCCATAAATCTTATGCGCTGAAGCAGACAACAAGTCAACATTTAATTCATTCACATCTATAGGTAATTTTCCGAAGCTCTGTACAGCATCAGTGTGAAAAACTATCCCCTTCTCTTTTGCAAACTCTCCTATCTCCTTAATAGGTTGGATAGTTCCCACTTCGTTATTTACATGCATAATTGATATTAAAATGGTATCCTCGCGAACTGCGTCTTTTAACTCTTCCAATGACACTAGCCCATCTTTATCTACTGGCAACAATGTAACTTCAAATCCTTGCTTTGCTAAATATTCACATGGCTCTGTAACTGCATGATGCTCAATACCAGAAGTTATTATATGCTTTCCATTCTTCTGGTTTGCCATAGCTGCACCTATAATAGCCATATTATCTGCCTCGGTTCCACCACTTGTAAAGATTATTTCTTCTGGTCTTGCTCCAATCAAGTCAGCTACCTGAGCTCTCGCATCCTCTATAGCTTTTTTGATCTCACGACCAAAAACGTGTACACTGGATGGATTTCCAAATTTTTCAGTTAAGTATTCGCTTACTACTTTAGTTACTTCAGGGTGTACTGGAGTAGTAGCACTGTGATCAAGATATACTCTCATTGTAATATCAACTCCTCAAAAAATAATTATCCTTCTGCTTTTTTTACTTCCTCTGCCTCTTTTAACATATCTGCAAGTGTGATCGAATCTAGTACTCCTGAAATACTGTCTCTTACCTTTGCCCATATGTTTTTAGCAACACACTTATTAAATCTTGTGCACTTGTCCCCTTCTTCTTCACTTACACATTCAACTGGTGCTATGGGGCCTTCTAGTATTCTTATAATCTCCCCAATTTTTATATCATCTGGCTCTCTAGCCAGGGTATATCCACCTTGTGCTCCTCTTACACTTTTAAGCAACCCTGCTTTACGCAAACCAGCTACTAATTGCTCTAGGTAGTGCTCTGAGATTCCCTGACGCTCAGCTATACTCTTTAGTGATATTGGACCCTGCCCGTGGTGTTGTGCTAAGTCAAACATCGCTCGGACTCCGTACTCACCTTTTGTAGAGAGCTTCATGAGCTCACCTCGCTTTATATCCAAGTAAATTAGTTGGTTTTTTCTATATTATCATTTTGTCCAATTATTTGTCAATAAAATACCTATTGCTTTATCTAAATTTAAATTTTTTTCTCAGTTCTCAAGGCCCAGTTATTTATCATTTCTTTTTCTTTTCCCTGTTTAACGGGATTGTAAAAATTCTGTTTCTTAGCTTCTTCAGGTAAGTACTCTTGTTCTACCCAGTGGTTATCGTAATTGTGAGGGTATAAATATTCAGCTCCATAGCCCATTTTTTCTTTTCCTCCTGCTGAGCCATCTCGCAAGTGCAAGGGAACAGAGCCTATCATACCCCCTTCAATAGCTGCTAGTGCCTTATTAATACTATTGTAAACAGAGTTGCTCTTCGGAGCTAAAGCTAAATAAACAGTAGCTTCTGCTAAGATTATTCTTCCCTCCGGCAATCCTATTCTTTCAACTGCTTGGGCGCAAGAGTTTGCAACCACAATGGCCTGCGGGTCTGCTAAGCCTATATCCTCAGCAGCTGAAATAACCAGCCTTCTACATATAAAGTTTAAATCTTCACCTGCATATATCATTCTAGCAAGCCAGTAAACTGCCCCATCAGGATCTGATCCCCTGATAGATTTAATAAAAGCTGAAATCACATCATAGTGCTCATCCCCATCTTTGGTATAGTTTACATTTGGCTTTTGGAGAGCATCAATTGCGGTCTTTAAATCTATTCGCCTTACTCCATCTTCCCGGGGTGGAGTAGACATTACAGCTGTTTCCAAAGCATTAAGGGCACTTCTAGCATCGCCATTAGCCATAGTTATTATATGACTCAATGCTTCTTGAGAAAACTCAACGTTATAGTTGCCCAACCCTCTATCCCTATCCTTTAATGCCCTATTAATTAGCCTGTCAATTTGTTCATTACTCAATGGCTCTAATGAAAAAATTCTAGATCGAGATAGTAATGCTTTATTAACAGAAAACATTGGATTTTCTGTAGTTGCACCTATTAGAGTAAGTAATCCCTCCTCTACATAGGGTAGTAACGCATCTTGCTGGGATTTGTTGAAACGATGAATTTCGTCTATAAAAACAATAGTTCTGTTGCCGTAAAAGCTTAGGTTTTCCTTAGCTTCTTGTACAACTTCTCTAATATCCTTAACACCTGCCATAACTGCATTTATTTTTTTAAATTTTGATTGGGTTACTTCAGCGATAATATGGGCAAGAGTAGTTTTCCCAGTGCCCGGTGGACCATAGAGGATTATAGACTGTAAATTATCTGTTTCAATGCTATTGCGCAAAAGTGTCCCTGGTCCAACTATCTTTTGCTGACCTTCAAATTCATCTAAATTTTCAGGTCGCATTCGAGTAGCCAACGGTGCTTTTTTTTGAGTATTAGTTTGTTCATTATACTCAAATAAATTCACTAAAAACCCCTCCATTTACATTAAATGAAAATAACCGGATTTAGATCCGGTTATTACACTAGATGATAATAAGTATTTACAGGTTAGCGTCAATAATTTTTGCCAATTCATCCTTTGTCTTATAACCCACTACTCTCTCAATTGCCTCACCATTTTTAAAGAGTAGTAGAGTTGGGATACTCATCACACCATACTTACCTGCTGTAGCTCCATGGTCATCTACGTTAAGCTTACCAATAACTACTTTTCCATCATAGGCATCCGCCAATTCATCAATTACTGGTGCAATCATCTTGCAAGGTCCACACCAAGCAGCCCAAAAATCTACCAGAACTGGCTTATCTGCCTCAAGCACTTTCTCTTGAAAGTTATCATTAGTAAATTCAAGTACCTTTTCATTTGCCATTTTAAATTCTCTCCTTCTTCATCCATTTTACTTATCAGTATTATTTTCTTCACAAACAAAAATATTCCTTCAACTATTTTCATTTATTTTTAGTAAGTCCTGAACCACTTCACCTGCCAACATTAATCCAGCCACAGATGGTACATAGGAAATACTTCCCGGTATTTGTCGCTTTTTGGTGCAGTCAGTTTCCTGAGTGGTACAACTACAATACTCCTTGCAGTCCAATGCTTCTTGGTTTAGTTTTATTGTTTCATCTAGTGAAAATACTACTTTTACTCCCTTATTTATACCCCGTTTACGAAGCTCTTTCCGCATTATTTTTGCTAATGGACAAACCTTGGTCTCACTAATATCAGCAACTTGAAAACCTCTTGCACTTAATTTATTTCCTGCTCCCATACTAGAGACAATTGGTAAACCTAGTTCCAGTGCCTTTTCAATCAATAACAGTTTTGATGTTACCGTGTCAATAGCATCTACCACATAATCGCAGTCATTTGCCAAGAGTTGATCTATATTATCTTTGTCCACAAACTTTTTATGGGTTATAACTATAGCATCGGGATTAATTTCAAGAATTCGTTCTTTCATAGCCTCTACTTTCATTTGTCCTACAGTAGTATGCAATGCGTGAATTTGTCGATTTATATTGGTCATACATATATCATCATAGTCTACAAGGATAAATTGTCCTACTCCTGCTCTAGCTAGAGCTTCAGCAGTAAAGGAACCTACTCCACCTATCCCAAAGATGGCGATACGCGATCCCCCTAGCATATTTATTCCTTTTTCTCCTATTAGGAGCTCAGTGCGCGAAAACTTATGTACCATGGTAGCCTCCACAAAATAAAATACCCCACTAATGCCGTGTAAGTTGTCGGAAGTTTTGAACCTGCCTTAAGCAGGTGGGTGCCCTCCTAAACGCTTTGTATGTCCTCTCTAAAAGGCATATACGCTACGCTTAGAGTCCAGGCTCCCAATGTGATGGTGTTGGCTCAAAACTATACGACATATCACGAACATTGTAGGGCTTTTTGTTGTTTTCTGATGAATTTATAGTATCATAGAATTTTTTAATTTTCAAGAACCAATAACAGTTAACTCTATCTTTCCCATCACATTTTTATATTATTCACTTTAGAAACTACTTTAATTTAAGATGTAATTCTTTTAATTGCTTCTTAGTAACCTCAGATGGTGCCTTAGTCATTAAGCAGGTAGCACTCTGAGTTTTCGGGAAAGCAATTACATCTCTGATATTATTTTGACCAGTCATTAACATTATCATGCGATCAACTCCGAAAGCAATTCCACCATGGGGTGGGGTTCCATACTCAAAAGCATCTAATAAAAATCCAAACTTCTCTCTGGCTTCATCTTCACTCATACCCAATAGTTTAAACATCTTTTCCTGAACATCACGCTTGTGGATTCTAATACTTCCTCCACCTAGTTCTACCCCGTTTAATGCTAAATCATAGGCTTTAGCCCTTATTTTAGCAGGATCAGTGTCCATAAGCTCTAAGTCTTCGTCTTTAGGTGCAGTAAATGGATGGTGAATTGCTACATACCTTTTTTCTTCCTCATCATATTCTAGTAGTGGGAAGTCAGTCACCCAGCAAAAATTTAATTCATTTTTATCTATTAAATCAAGTTTCTCTCCAAGCTTTAACCTTAAGTGTCCTAAAGAATCTGCTACTACATTGGGCTTATCTGCCACAAAAAGCAATAAATCCCCCGGCTTAGCATCAAACCTATCCTTTAGCTGCTGTAGTTGTTCTTCACTAAAGAACTTTGCAATTTGAGACTTTACTCCATCTTCTGTTACTATAATCCAGGCAAGCCCTTTAGCACCATAAATACCCACATATTCTGTCAAATCATCAATTTCTTTACGAGACATATTGCCACAGCCTATTGCATTAATACCCTTTACTTGTCCGCCCTTTTTTATCACTGTCTGAAACACCTTGAATTCAGAATCAGCTACTATATCCTCTACGGGCTTTAGCTCTAAGCCAAAGCGCAGGTCAGGCTTGTCAGAACCGTACCTTTCCATAGCCTCATTGTAAGTAATCCGTTTAAATGGTGTTTGTACATCTCGATCTAGCACTGTTTTGAAAATATGAGCCATCATTTTCTCAACTAAAGTATACACATCCTCTTGATCTACAAAAGACATTTCCATATCAAGTTGAGTAAATTCTGGCTGTCTATCTGCACGCAAATCCTCATCTCTAAAACACTTAACTATTTGAAAATACTTATCAAACCCTGAAACCATTAAAACTTGCTTAAATAGTTGAGGTGACTGGGGTAGAGCAAAAAAGTCTCCTGCATTTAACCTGCTTGGTACTAGATAATCTCTTGCCCCTTCTGGGGTACTTTTGGTCAAAATCGGTGTTTCAACTTCTAAAAACTGATTGTCATCTAGATAGTCTCTAATAGCTTTCACTGTTTTATGTCTAGTAATCAATGTGCGCTGCATGTCTGGACGTCTTAAGTCTAAATATCTGTATTTTAATCTAACTGCCTCATCTACATCCACATCTTCTGTTATGTAGAAGGGTGGGGTCTTTGCACTATTTAATACTTCCAAGTCGTTGGCATAAATTTCAATCTGGCCCGTAGCAAGGTTTTCATTTATAGTACCTTCCGGTCTCTTTCCAACAACCCCCGTAACAGCTAAAACATATTCGCTTCTTACTCGTTCTGCCATTTCGAATATTTTTTCATCCTGTTCTGGGTTAAATACCACTTGAACTATTCCTGTTCTATCTCTGAGATCCACAAATATCAGCCCACCGTGATCCCTTCGCTTTTGTACCCAGCCGGTTACTGTAACTTTTTCCCCTTGTTGATTTGAATTTAAGACGCCACAATGATGTGTTCGTTTTAACATTACTCTTCCTCCCTTGCCTGAATTAAGAATGAAATTAGATTATCAATTTTAATATTGTCTTGGTCACCTGTGCCCATGTTCTTTATTGTTACTTTGCCCTTTTCTAGCTCATTATCTCCAATTATTATTGCATACTTTGCTCCCTTTTTATCTGCTAGCTTTAGTTGTCCTTTAAAGCTCTTGCCAGTATAATCCTTATCCCCTCTAATTCCCTGTTTTCGCATATCATTTAGAATCTTGACCCCTGTCGCTTCAGCTTTTTCACCCAAGGTCACTATATATGCCTCACATGTAACTTTTGTAGGAATCTCAATGTTCTGATGTTCTAAGGACAAGAGTAGTCTCTCAAGACCTAATCCAAAACCAATAGCTGGAACTGGATTCCCTCCCATTTGTTCCACTAATCCATTATATCTGCCACCACCGCCGATTGAGCTCTGCGCTCCTATACCTTGATACACTATCTCAAATGCTGTGTTTGTATAATAGTCTAAACCCCTCACCAGTTTTTCATCCACAGTATAGCTAATCTCCAATAAGTCTAAGTATTTTTTGACATCTTCAAAGTGACTACTACACTGTGAACAGAGACATCTTGTAGTTGTAGGAGCGTCAGCTACTAATTCTGAGCAGTTTTCACTTTTACAATCTAAGATTCTCATTGGATTCCTGTCAAATCTCCCCTGGCAGTTAGAACATAATTCACTCATTTTTACTTGTAAATATTCCTGTAGTTGCGCTTTATGATCTTGACGACATTGGGGACAACCCACGCTATTTAGTTTTACTTCTAAGCCTTTAAGTCCTAAGCGCTGGTAGAATTCCATGGCAACGGAAATAACTTCTGCATCGCTACTAGGGTGATTTGTGCCAAAAAGCTCAATTCCAAATTGATGGAATTGTCTATATCTGCCCGCCTGGGGTCTATCATACCTGAACATAGGACCAATGTAATATAGTTTTATGGGCTGGGCATCTGCATAGAGCTTATGTTGTAAAAACGCTCTCACTGTAGGAGCAGTACCCTCAGGCCTTAAAGTTAAACTCCTCTCACCCCTGTCCTCAAAAGTATACATCTCCTTTTCAACTATATCTGTTGTATCCCCAACCCCTCGCAAAAACAGTTCCGTATGCTCAAAAATCGGAGTCCTTATTTCCCTATAACCATATTGAGTACAGAGGTCGCGAATAATTTCTTCTACAAATTGCCACTTCTCTATTTCATTAGGCAAAAAATCGTTAGTTCCACGGGGTCCTTTAGTTAGCAAATGATATCCCTCCAATATATAGTAATTTCTGAGTGCACATAAAAAAATCTCCTCCTTGATATTTAACATATCAGGGACGAGATGTGAGTTCCCGCGGTGCCACCCTTATTGAGCCTTACAGCTCCACTCTTTTTACAACTGTGCTCCCAAGTGTCTTTCAGCGGCTCTGATAGAAGGGCTTCCAGTCAAGGCCCCCTCTTCCCTGTAAACAGATTTATCCACTTACTCTTCTTGATCATCGCTTTGTTTTTAGATTAATTTTTACATAATTTTATCCCATTTGTCTAAGCTTGTCAACTTTCTCTGTAATTAATTGATCTAGTTTATTAATATAAGTGCTAATATCTTTGGGATTATATTTGTTTATTAAAGTCCAGTCTATTGAATTTACAAACTTAGATCCAGCACCCACGCCCATACCAACTATGGTCTGACGTTCCTCCATCACTTGAATATTATATATACATTCCCTACCTTGCACACTGTAGCCCACATTTTCCATGTTACCAAAGATCTTTTTTTGCCTATATAGGTAATATGGGTGCATTTTTAGCTGTCCTTCTGCAAAATCCCGAGTCATCTTTATTATTTCCTCAGCTGTTCCCCTATTATTTGCAGTAGCTTTATCCTGTCCACCCATCACTAATTCTGATCCCCTTTTAAAGGCTAGGGGGTGTACTGTTAAGTTTTCAAACTCAATCTGATTTAATTTATGGAGGGTTGTCTCAACTTCTTTAACGCCTTCTCCAGGCAGACCCGCTATTAAGTCCACATTTACATTGTCAATGTTCATCTTTTTAACCAATTCATAGGCATAAAAGAAATCTGCTACAGTATGGTCTCTATTAATAAGCTTTAAGGTTTTCTCATTTAAGGTTTGAGGATTTACACTAATCCTGTTTACTCCCGCTGACTTTAAGATTTCTAACTTTATCTCATCTATAGTATCAGGTCTACCCGCTTCCACTGTAAATTCTTCAGTAGTCTTAGTAACTAAGTTGTCCTGTATACACCTCATTACCTTCTCCAAGCTCATAGGGTCTAGACTAGTGGGTGTACCACCACCTATATAAATGTGCTGTACCGCAAAACCAGCATCTAAAATGGCTTTCCCAAGCTCTATTATTTCCCGCTGCAATGCATCACAAAAGGGCTCCTTTAGGTGAATATTCCTTTTAAGCTCATAGCCAGGGAATGAACAGTAAGAGCACCTTGTTGGACAAAAAGGAATCCCTATATAAACGCCCACTTTTTTCTGATCTCGATAGCTAAAGATTAGTTCTCGCTGCACTGATGCTATATGAGTTAAGAGCTGTGCTTTTTCAGTAGTAACTAAGTATTCTTCACGTAAAAAGTTACAGATTTGCTCTTGCTCTTCACCTAGATCCATTAATCTGTGTACTATTTTTGTGGGTCTGATACCAGTTAATATGCCCCAGGCGCTAGGTCTTTTAGCAAAAAACTCCTCCATAGCTAAATATGTCACTTTTTTTATCAGTCTTTTTTCTTGATTTATTACATCTAACTCCACATGTTGTTCTGTGGAGTTTTCTATTGTTTTTCCAGCACAAGAAAATACAGCCTTTGCAATAACATGACTGTTATTGCAAAAACTGTACAGATTTAAAGTTGACTGTGCTTTGGGGTCGTCAAAAAGTGCTAATACATCTGCAACTGTTCGTTCACCCCACTCTTTATTGCTGTTAATCTTTACTTTGACCATAATACCTCATTCCAAGTCTTTTAATTTTAGTAGAGCCCAAGTCATCACTTTCATCATTCAAAATGCTATGCATATCCACATTGCTGAGCATTTTGTACTTATGGGTTCTTATTGCTGCGGAAATATTTTTATAACTCATATTGAAAATACACCTCCTGTTTTTAGCATATTATCTCCAGGAAATGCAAATTTATTTATTAATCGAAAAATGGGTTAGTAGACTTTTCTTCGCCCACAGTAGATTTAGGTCCATGCCCAGGATGAACCTCAAGTTGCTCAGATAGTGTAAAGATTTTATCTTGCACACTCTTTAACAGCGTAATGTGATTGCCCCCAGGAAAATCAGTCCTGCCAATTGACCCAGCAAAAAGAGTATCTCCCGTAAAGACATAATTATCTGTTACTAGGCAAATCCCACCCTTAGAGTGACCAGGAGTATGTAAAACCTCTAGCTTAATATCATCTCCTATGACAATATTATCGCCCTCCTGCAATAACTTATCTGCTTTAGGACTAACAATATTTTGTCCCATGTATGAGGATAAATTTTTCTTAGGATCTGTAAGCATTTCAGCATCTTCACTATGAATTAGAATACCCGCACCTGTTTCTTTTTTCAAGATACCATTAGCAGCAATATGGTCAAGGTGTCCATGAGTATTGACAATGAACTTGATTTTTAAATCAAGCTCTTCTACTGTTTTCAAAATAGTGTCTGCATCACCACCTGGGTCAATAATCATTCCCTCTTTAGTATTTGGGCAACCTAACACATAGCAGTTTGAACCAAATGTACCTCCAACCACTAATTGCTTAAGAATCATACTACTACCTCCCTTTCCCTTTTAAAAATTTTTTTTACTATCTAAGAGCATAGTTACAGGTCCGTGGTTAATTAATTCCACATCCATTTCCGCTTGAAATTGACCTGTTGCCACAGTTACTCCTAAGTTCTCTATAAGCTGCACAAATTTGTTGTATAGCCTGTCAGCTTCATCAGGAGGCATGGCATCTCCAAAGCCTGGTCTCCTACCCTTACGACAATCTCCATATAGAGTAAATTGGGAAATAGCAAGTACACTATAGCCCTTGTCAAGTAGCGACATATTCATCTTTCCTTGGTCATCTGAAAAGACTCTTAAGTTTGCTATCTTTTCAGCTAGATACTTAGCATCTTCTTCTGTATCCTCTTGCCCCACTCCTAGTAGAACTACAAATCCTGCATCTATTTTTCCTTTAGTCTTACCTTCTACCGTTACTTTAGCCCGTTTTACTCTTTGTACAACTGCTCTCATTATTTCACCACCTTAATTTTCTAGCTCTTTGGACTAGACCTCTTAACTTCAATCACATCTTTAACCTTTTTAATTCGATTCAGCACTAAGCGAAGATGATCTAAGCTCTTGATATCTAACTTAAGCGATACTGCAGCTAAACCGTTTTTTATGCCTCTGGCGTGAACAGAATTAATATTTGTATTTGTCTCTACTACTGTATTCATAACATCCATAGCCAATTTAGGTCGATCTACCGCCGTCACTTCCACTTGAACTTGGTATTTGTCCTTTGTATCTGTGTCCCACACTACATCAATAATTCTCTCTTGTTCTTCATCGCAGTGATTCTGTACATTAGAACAATCTGCTCTGTGAATCGAGACACCTCTCCCCCTAGTTATATACCCAATTATCTCATCTCCAGGCAGGGGATTACAACAACGTGATAATCTAACCATTAAATTTTCGATACCTTTAACTCTAATTCCGTTGGAAGGCTTGCCAAAACGAGCATTTGAATCTTCTTCCGCAACTGTCAAATTGTTATCAGCATCTGCCTCATTATCTTTCTGTTTTCCCTCTCGCAGCTTACCTAGGATTTGCAGTGGTGTCAAAATGCCATCCCCGATAGCAGCATATAGATCATCTGCTGTCTGAAAATTAAACTTCTTTGCAATAATGGATAACTTATCTTGCTTATACTTATCTTCAAAGTTATCGTTTACGTGTTTTTTGATTTCTTTTTCAAAAAGCTCTTTGCCTTTTGCTACATTTTCATCCCGTTTTTCTTTTTTAAACCAAGACCTGATTCGATTTTTTGCCTGAGAGGTCTGAACTACTTTTAGCCAATCACTTTTTGGCTGGATTTGCTTTGAAGTCAAAATTTCTACTATATCTCCATTAGCCAATTTATAATCTAGGCTCACAATCCGTCCGTTAACCTTAGCTCCAACACAACTATGACCCACTTGAGTATGGATTCTGTACGCAAAGTCTATTGGCACAGAACCAGCTGGAAGTTCTACCACATCTCCTTTGGGAGTAAAGACATATACTACATCTGAAAAAACATCAATTTTTAAAGATTCCATAAACTCCTTGGCGTCCCTCAAGTCAGTTTGCCACTCTAAAAGCTGGCGCAACCAAGATAGTTTGTCCTCCACATCCTTTTTGCCGCCTTGACCTTCTTTATAGCGCCAATGAGCCGCAATACCATATTCAGCAGTACGGTGCATTTCCCATGTTCTTATTTGGATTTCAAAAGGCTTTCCAGTAGGTCCTATCAACGTAGTATGGAGAGATTGATACATATTTGGCTTAGGCATAGCTATATAATCTTTAAATCTACCTGGAATGGGCTTCCATAAAGTGTGGATTATGCCTAGTGCTCCATAACAATCCTTTACATTGTCAACTACTACTCGAATAGCCAGTAAGTCAAAAATCTCATTAATACCCTTTTGCTGAGATTCCATTTTCTTGTAAATGCTGTAGAAATTTTTGGGCCTACCGTTAATTTCTGCTTCTATGTTTACTTTTTCAAGGTTGTATTGAAGTGTATTGATAATAGAATTTATAAAATCTTCTCGCTCTCTTCGCTTCATTTTAATGCCTTTAACTATCTCATAGTATTTTTCAGGCTGTAAGTAACGAAGAGATAAGTCTTCAAGCTCCCACTTAATCTTAAAAATACCTAATCTATGAGCTAGCGGAGCAAATATCTCTAATGTTTCTTTGGCTATTTCCTTTTGTTTGGCAACGGGCATATGAGTTAAGGTTCTCATATTGTGTAATCTATCTGCTAGTTTTATGAGGATTACTCGTATATCCTTAGCCATTGCCAAGAACATTTTTCTTAGATTTTCAACCTGTTGCTCCTCTTTTGATTGATATTCAATCCTACTTAGCTTGGTAACTCCATCTACCAATAAAGCAATCTCTGAGCCAAAATTCTGTTCTACATCTTCTAAAGTTACAGATGTATCTTCTACAACATCGTGGAGAATGGCAGCAGAAATTGTAATAGCGTCTAGACCTAAATCCAACAGAATACTGGCCACGGCAAGAGGATGGGAAATATAAGGCTCTCCAGAGTTTCTTATTTGATCTTCATGAGCTTCGTCTGCAAATTCAAATGCCTCATAAATAACATTGGTTTTAGCTAAGTTTGGATTTATCTCTTTTATCATAGCGCAAAGCTCTTGGAACATGTGCATCCCCTCCTCTCTTATTCATCAGCTCTTCTTTAGTAAAAATTTAATATTTTATTAACGACGTAACCTTTTGATTTGCAAAATTTTCCCTGCCCTTTAGCTCCGTCAGTTCAATCAGAAATCCTAGCCCCACTATTTTGCCACCGCATTTTTCTACTAGATCCAGTACAGCTTTAATTGTTCCTCCAGTAGCTAACAGGTCATCCACCACTAATACTTTTTGCCCTGCCTTAATTCCATCACGATGAATTTCTAGAGTATCTACACCATATTCAAGCTCATATTCATAACTTATTGTCTCTCCAGGTAATTTCCCCTTTTTCCGAACTGGAACAAACCCTACTTTTAGTTCATAGGCTAGGGGAGCACCAATTAAAAACCCCCTAGCTTCTGGTCCAATAATTACGTCTACCTCAACACCTCTATACGCTTCGGCCAAACTAGAAATTGCTTCACGGAAAGCTGGTCCGTCCTGCAACAAAGTGCTAATATCTTTAAAGCTAATTCCTTCTTTGGGATAGTCTTCAATCACTCTAATTTTTTCTTTCAAATTCAAATTGTTTCACTCCTCTTGTGATATAAACTCAATAAGTCATCTAGGGAAGCATACATAAGAAAACTATACCAGGCGTCTAGTTGATTACGCCTGTCCATTATCTTCGTATAAACTTGAGAATCATACAGGCTCAGTTTATCTGCAGGTTCTTTTAATATACTTATTTTAATTTCGTTATTATTTTGCTCCCATTTTAACAACTTTAGCTGAGCTAAAATTGCTAGCCCCAGTAGAATTTCCTCTTCATCTATGGCAGCTAACTCTTTAAGTTGCTTTAAAACTTCTTGCCTCTCACCTATTAAGTCATTTCTCTGCTTTGCTAGTCTCTTAAGTCCCTTATATAGCATTCCAATGCCATTTCTATTGAGAAATTTCTGTTCTTTTAAATCCTCTAAATTATAACAGTCATTAACACTGTAAAGCAAGTGAATATTGTCAATTTTGTCCACAGAAGAAGTAATGCGATTCAGGTCTTCCCAGTGCAGGGGAAAGTCATAAAAAAACATGTTACGTATTTCACCTTCTTGGTGACTATAGGGCTGATTAGCTACTATTACCCTGAAAGCATTACTACTATCTTGGCTTATAATATCTTTTGTAAAAGCCTCAGCTTTTTCACGATTGTGAAAGTAAATTACATCTTTGGATGTAATCTGATTTTTAATATAAGTGACTTTACATTTTAAATTCCGGCGATCGTATAAGTTAACCCATTTTCTTTGAGGAATCATTAACTTTTCTTTGCTATAGTAAGGTTTTATATCTTTAATTTTTAACTGAAGACTCTCCTGTCCATTCCACGAGTTTTTTTCTAAGGAAAAGGCTAAGTTAAGATTTCCGTTTGCTTTTAAAAGCTCACTATAGTTATCCCCCATATTAAAACCAATACCCTGTAGTGGAGTATTAGCATTCAATTGTAGCTTCAAATGCCCTCTTTCTTTTCCAAGTAAGTCCCACTTTTTAATCTTTACACCGCTACAGGCTAAAATAGGATTGGGGTTACCAAAACCAAAGGGTTCTAGCTGTTCTAGTTGCTCTAATAAGTCATAGTTTATCTCTTCCACAGCAACTTCCACATCAACTCTTACTTTAGGAATTAAATCTAGCTCTGTTAACTCTTTAGCTGCTAAGGTATTTAATTCTTTTCTCAATTTCGGTATCATTTCACGCTGAATAGATAATCCAGCAGCTTGCTTGTGGCCACCAAATTTAAGTAATATATTTGCACATTTACTCAATCCCTGATGCATATCAAAACCTTCAATACTTCTAGCAGAACCTTTTCCCTCATCTCCATCTAGTGCTATTACTATTGTGGGGCGGTGATATTTTTCCACTATTTTTGAAGCTACAATCCCAATAACCCCGGGATGCCAGTTTTCGGCAGCAACTACTATGCATTTTTCCCCATCTAGGTTTAATTTAGTATTTATTATTTTATCCGCCTGCTCAAATATATCTCTTTCTAAATTTTGTCTTTTTATATTTTCTGAATTTAATTCTGCTGCTATTTTCTGTGCACTCTTATCATCTTCACTTAAGAGCAGTTCAATTGCAGCCTCAGGGCTTGCTATTCTTCCAGCCGCATTCAATCTAGGCGCGAGTACGTAGCCAACTGCCCCAGTTGTTATTTTTTTGTTTTCTAATTGCACCTCTTTAATTAGGGCTCTTATGCCTGGCCTCCAACTATTTTCTAACATTTTAAGCCCATTTTTAACTAAAATTCTATTTTCGGACACTAGTGGGACAATATCAGCAATTGTACCTAATGCTACTAGGTCTAGGTATTCACCACCCTCGACATTTTCAAACTGAGGTATTTTCAGGTCTATACATATGGCCTGGGCTAGTTTAAAGGAAACACCAACTCCTGCTAAATACTTAAGTTGCTCATGCTCCTCTAACTTTGGGTTAATAATAGCATGCGCTGGAGGAATGTCCGATGCTGGTTCATGATGATCTGTTAAAATCACATCTACGTCATTTTCTTGGGCTAAAGTAATTTCATCAAAGTTACTAATACCGCAGTCCACTGTAACAATTAAATTAACTTTTTGTTCAATATATTTAGAAACAGTATTGATATTTAAGCCGTACCCTTCAGCAATTCTGTCAGGGATGTGATACTCTACCAATGCACCTAGCTTTTTTAGTAAATCATATAATATAGCCACACTGGTAATCCCATCCACATCGTAATCGCCATAAATCAAAATTTTCTCCTTGTTAACAATGGCATCTTTTATTCTAGCTACTGCGGTGTGCATCTCCTCAAATAGATAGGGGGATGTTAATTCAGTTACACTAGCATCAAGGAATACCCTAGCGATTTGCATATCTGTTATTCCCCTATTTACTAGGATTTGAGCTGTAGCATGAGCTATATTTAACTGTCGAGACATTTCACTTATATCTACAGGTAAATCACTTGTTTGCTTTTTCCATATTTTTATTGGTGTTTTCATTATTTATCAACTCATTTCAATTTAAAAGCATTCCAAAAGGAATGCCTTTATTGTTCTTTCTCTTCAGATTTATGGTCTAAATCTTCACCTGTTTCAGGTCCTTCAGTATGATCATGACTTTTTTCTTCAACTTGACTCTTTTCGTCAAGTTCTTGCTTTAATCTCTTGTTTTCAGCTTGTAGCTCTTTTACCTTGCTTACCTGCTTTAGCTGCTTAATCATCCCGGCCATTAATACACTAAAAGCACCAAGAGCAGCAGAGCCAAGAATAACTAGTACAAGTGATATATCTTTAAAATGCCATAGAAGAAAGTATATAGAAACAGGAGCTGTATTCTGAACTGCAAAAGCAGCAACCCCCAACGCTAATACTAGAGCGACTACTAAGTACACTTGAACTTTATTCATATTAAGCACCACCTTTATTATGGATATTTGATATTATTCTATAAAAACAGACAAATTCCTTTTAAAAAAAATCACCTCAGGCTTTTTTAGCCTGAGGTGATGCTCTATTATGACTTTGTTTTTTGTAACTTTTTAATCTCAAGCCAAGTTGGACTAGCAATAAAAACCGAGGAGTAGGCTCCACTGATAACTCCAATTAAAAGCGCTAAGATAAATGGCTTTAAGGTCTGCCCACCAAATATTAACATGGCCAACAATACAAATATGATAGTTAAGCTTGTATTGATTGATCTATTCATGGTCTGCCATACACTTCTATTCACTAACTCCACTAACTTATTGCTTTGTTTATATTTAAGATTTTCTCTAATTCTATCAAAAATTACAATAGTGTCATTGATAGAGTACCCAATAACAGTAAGAATAGCTGCTACGAAAGCACTATTAACCTCTATCTGTAAAATTGAGAAAACACTTAAAGTAACCAGTGCATCGTGCACTATTGCTATAATAGCTGCAATGGCAAAACTAAACTCAAATCTATAGGAAATATATAAACCCATAGCTACTGCTGCAATTAAAAGGGCATAAATTGCCTTAGTAGTTAATTCCTTTCCAATCACTGGTCCTACTACTTCATTTCTCAACATCTCAAAGGATCCAATCTCTTCTTCTAAGCTCTCCCAAACAGCGTCTACTTCATCCCTCTCTAGGAGCACTGACCTAATTACATACTCTGAAGCTGTAACTTCTTGAATTTGACTACCCTCTAATCCATGAATAGAGAGGACTTCCCTTACCTCATGGCTATAAGTTTCTTCTTCAAATTCAATATGCCAAAGATTCCCCCCGGTAAAATCAATACCTAAGTTTAAACCTTGAAATGCAAGCGATATTAAGCCTGGTATGATAATTGCCAATGACAAGAAAAACCATGTTTTTCTTTTTGCCATCAAGTTTATTTGCCTAATAGACACATCTAGATCCCCCTAAGCCCCATATAATTTTGGGTTTTTTACAATATTCGATTGAACAAATAACTTTAGCAATAACTTGGTAATTACAATAGCTGTAAACATACTCACTACAATCCCTATACTCAGCGTAACAGCAAAACCTCTAATCGGTCCAGTACCAAAGTAAAACAGAATTATAGCTGCTATTAATGTGGTTATATTTGCATCCAGAATTGTAGACAAGGCTTTACTAAAAGCACCATCTACTGCAGAACGCAGTGTCTTTTTGTTCTTTAGATCTTCTTTTAATCGCTCAAATATTATAATGTTGGCGTCAACTATTATACCTAATGATAATATAAAACCAGCAATCCCTGGCAACGTCAAAGTAGCTCCCATGGATACTAAAATACCCATTACCATAGTACCATATAGTAACAGGGATATAACTGCCATTAACCCTGGAATCCGATAATAGCCAATCATAAATAATACTACTGCAATAAGTCCATATATTCCTGCAACTCCACTTCGTTGTAGGGAGTCCATCCCCAGTGTGGGTCCAACTGAACGTTGCTCAAGCATCTCTACTTTTACTGGTAAAGCTCCTGAACGCAATAATGCTGCAATATTTTCAGCCTCAAATATATCTTCATAACCAGTTATTTCAGCTCGTCCATCTGTAATAGCTGTTTGAACCTCTGGGTTCTGCACTTGTTCTCCATCTAAATAAATACCTATTCTACGCTTTGAGTCACCTATACTGTAGTTCTCAACTACATAAGAAGTAGCTTCAGCAAACTTTCGTGTTCCCTCGCCATCTAAAGTCAAAATTACCACTGGCACCTGAGTATTTGGCCTCAATCGAGCTACTGCATCGCTCAGGTCTTCCCCACCAAGAACTCTCTCTCCATCGTAAGTTCTGAACTCTAATTGAGCTGTCTTCCCTAATAACCTAGCTGCTTCCTCTGGACTTTGAACACCAGGTAACTCTATAATCAATCTCCGATCGCCCTGTTGTTGGATTAGGGGCTCTGTGATTCCTAGTTGGTCCACTCTGGCCCTCATAACTGCCTGTAAATTTACCATATCCTCGGGTGTTACAGGATTTTCAGGAGTATCCACTGCTTCCATTACAACATGTAAACCACCCTGCAGATCGAGTCCTAAGTTTATATTGTTCTGAATCGGATCTATTGAAAAGTTTACCGCTACTAAAGCAAGTGCAACAATCAATACAAATAAAATTAACTTTTGCGACTTCAACTTTTTTTCCCCCTTTTCCGCTAAATGCAATCAACCCTTATTATATACTTGGTAAAAATGCGTGTCAATTAATAATGCCCAACTATAGTAGTTGGGCTCCATTAATAACTAATTTGAAGTTACACTCTAGAAAATTTGCCGCTCTTCGACACATAACCATCCGTGTAAGAAATATTTCAAAATATTCCATTACTGTTGTAATCTCATTATCTATTGAAAGCTCCATTGTTATGCTTTTTTCTTCAGGGTTGACACTAACTTTTGATTTTTCAGCTCCATAATTAACGCGGTCATGAATATCAAAAGTTGAAACGTCCCTATTTCTAACTCTAGATCTGTGTACATCCGACTTATCTGCTAATATAAGAGCTGCTGCTACAGGATTTACAGCGTGCCCATACTGCTCTTCATGATTGCCTATGGCAGCTACAACAGCAGATATTTCCTCAGGAGGCATTTCTAAGTCAGAAAGAACATCATATGCTAGCATAGCACCAGACTGTCCGTGGTCGTGCCTTGAGATAACATTGCCGATATCGTGTATATACCCTGCTATAGCAGCTAATTCACATTGCCTTTCCGGATACCCCAGCTTCGCTAAAATGTCATACGCAGTAGTTGCAACTAGAGTAACATGACGTACATTATGTTCAGTAAACCCCATATTGGCCAAATTTTCATCGCCTACTTTAATAAATGTCTGAATGGTCTCATTTTGCTTAATATCATCTAATTTTATTATGGCTCTTACCCCCTTGCTTTCTTTGTTTCCTTTATGAACTGTTCAATCCCACTTGATGCGACCTCTACAACTTCATCAATATCCTTTATATCAGTATTAATAACTAAGTTTGCATTTTCTCTTAAATCTCGAAGTCTTTTTCTTTGTTCATTTAAAAGATCTTCACCCCAGGAAACATGTCTCCTTTTTCTTATGGTTTCCATGGAACATTCTAGGTTTATTATGTAGTCTGGACTAGTCATTTTATACATGGTAGGACTATAGCTATGCTCCTGAGCTACTGCATGGGCATGGTACCCCTTTGCTTTTAGTCCATCAACCAAACTACTCTTCCCAGAACCGCAAACTCCTCCTACGATAATTAAAGGATAAGGTTTTGTCATAGTATTTATCACACTCATTTCTTAAGGTTTTAATGGAACTGAAATATTGAAACTTGCAACCGGATTTTTGCTATCTTTTTTTTCTACACTGGCAACCAATACACTTAAGTCATCTGTAGGCCTGTAATCATCTAATTGTAACGCACTGTTAAATAGTAACTCTGCTTTGCCATTGGCCATTATTGGTTTATCCATAACATTCCAAACCTCTTTCAGGTTCATTTTTGTTCCATTACGAAAACCTGCATCAATAAAACCGTCAGTAAATCCAACTATTGACATTCCTTCGGTTATTGGAAATTCATTGATTTCTGGCTTCATAAAACGATGGACACCAATTGGTTCTGTTTTCTTGTCTAATAAAATCTTTTCAGTTTCGGTTTTTATAAATACTGGAGTGTGACCATTTCTAGATATCAACAATGTTTCAGTCTCTAAATCAATAGATATAATTACTAGTGTCGCAGAAACCTTTCCGCTTTTAATCATGTAGAGATAATCATGGACTGCTCTAGCAACCGCTCCGTCTCGAGCACCATCAGAAAGTAGATTCATGGCTTTGGAAACGACTAAACTGCTAGTTATTTTTGCAGACTTTCCACTTCCTTGCCCATCAGCCATGATTATGGACAAACCTCCCTTAGCTCTTTCAACAACTTCAACTGTATCCCCACTTTTAGAGCTGGCATATTTATTTGTCTTCATAACGGCTACATCTAAATTAATCATAATTTACTCCTATAAAAAAATAATATTGCTTTATATTTTACATTATAATACTCAATTATGCAAAAAAAAACCAGAGTATTTTACTCTGGCCTTAAGCTTTCTTTCTATTGTCTATCCACTGCAAGGTACTCAAGCCTAGACTTAGTTTTATAGCTTCATCTACTTTCCATATAGTACTGTTGTCTACTTTGCCCAAATAATTCTCATAATTAAATTTTTCCTTACTCAATGTTCTAATCTGGAAAAATAGAGCCACATGTTCTTCTTTTAATCCTGTCGTATGGTCAGCAGGAGCTATTACACTTACAAATAATCTTTTGGCCTGAACTTTTGGTGATAAAGGTACTACTATTGTGGAGTCATACAGCCTGTTTCCTACATCATTTTGGATTACTAGTACAGGTCTGTTTAATTCTTGGCCATCTGCAGTCTTGCCCAAGCTTACTTGATATATTTCTCCTCGCTGAATGTTATGCTCATTAAAATTCACTAGTTATCTCCTCCCAAGTTTTCATAGTAGAGAAGAACTGAATTTTCTTCAAGTTCCCAAAAGTGCTCATTTTTTTCACTTAGCCAACTCTCCCATTTTTGACAATCTTTCTGTTCATTGGAGCTAGCATTCTCACTTATTGTTAAAAAACCACCTATCCAGGACACAATTTTTTTAAAAGGTAAAGGCATGTAAAACCACCCCTTATTATCAATTATTAAATTAAAATTATAATATAAGTTTCTTTTATTTGGTTCTTTTTTCCTGCAGAGATTTTTGTCATATATTTAGAAGTTATCCCATAAAAAAAAGAAAAAGGTCTCAAAAAGAGGCCTCTTTCTTAATCATCCTAATTAGTCTTCGACTATCTGTCCTACCGCTTGACGGGTAAATTTCAATTCCACATTGTCTGCGACTTTCAAGACAACGGTTTCATCGTCAATTTTCTTAATAGTGCCATATAGGCCACCAACTGTAATTACTTTAGTATTTACATTTAGAGATTCTAACATTTCTTTTCTCTGCTTTTGCTGCTTTTGTTGAGGTCTAATCAACAAGAAGTAAAGAATTGCAAAAAATACCAGCAAGTACAGTAATGCTCCTGTAATTCCTTCCATGTAAAAACTACCTCCTTTTATCGCTTAGTTTAAGTAATTTTGCCTTAAATTAGTTTCGCCATAAAAACGCCTATTCCTGTTTTATATTAAAATTTTACTCAATTTAAGCATAATATTTATTCAAAAACTCCTTCTTATAAGAAGCAAACCTATCTTCCCTAATAGCTTTTTTAATATTTTCCATCAGGTTAAGTAGGAAATGTAAATTGTGAATGGTGGTTAACCGTATTCCCAGCACTTCATTTGTCTTTATTAAGTGTCTAATATAAGCCCGCGAATAATTCGTACATGTATAACAACCGCATTCTGAATCTAATGGTTGAAAGTCAGAAGCGTGCTTAGCATTTTTCATAACTATTTTACCATTTGCAGTCATCACTGTCCCATTTCTAGCAATTCTAGTGGGTAAAACGCAGTCAAACATATCTACACCTTGGGCCACTCCTTCTAAAAGACAATCTGGTGTGCCTACACCCATCAGGTAGCGAGGTTTGTTTTTTGGCATAAGGGGGACTGTATAACTTAAAACTTCATACATTATATCTTTTGGCTCCCCAACACTTAATCCTCCTATAGCATAACCAGGAAAATCAAAACTCAAAAGCTCTTCTGCACTTTGCTTCCTCAAATCCTCATACATTCCCCCTTGAATTATGCCAAAAAGAGCTTGGTCCTCCCTTTTGTGGGCATCTTGGCAGCGCTTAGCCCATCGCGTCGTTCGCTCCAGTGAATCTTTAGCATACTCATGGGTACAGGGATAAGGTGGGCACTCGTCAAATAGCATTACTATATCCGAACCCAGATTCATTTGAATTTCTATAGATCGTTCAGGGCTAATAAAGTGGTTTGAGCCATCTATATGTGATTTAAATTGAACCCCTTCTTCTGTAATCTTTCTCAATGGTCCCAAACTAAACACTTGGTAGCCACCGCTATCTGTAAGAATCGGTCTATCCCAGTTCATAAACTTATGTAAACCACCTGCGCGAGCAATCAACTCATCCCCAGGTCTCAGATATAGGTGATATGTATTACTCAAGATAATAGAGGCTCCGATTTGCTTAAGCTCCTCTGGAGTCATTGTTTTAACAGTGGCTTGAGTACCCACAGGCATAAATACCGGCGTTTCAAAAGTACCATGACTTGTAGTAAACTCTCCCAGCCTAGCATTTGTTTCTTTACATTCCTTTTTAAGATTGTACTTGAATAGATCTTTCACACAAAATCCTCCTGCTATATTATTAGCATGGCATCACCAAAGCTAAAAAAGCGATACCGCTCTTCTATTGCTGAATTATATGCTTTCATTATCTTTTCTTTATCAGAAAGTGCACTCACTAACATCATAAGCGTAGACTTAGGGAGGTGAAAGTTAGTTATCAGGCCATCTATTACTCTAAATTGGTAGCCTGGATAAATAAAAATATCTGTCCACCCTTCACAATCACTAATTTCTCCCCTAGCAGCAGCTGTTTCTAAGGCTCTTACAGCTGTTGTTCCAACTGCAATAACTCGGCGTCCATCAATTTTAGCATTATTTATTTTCTCAGCCGCCTCTTTTGTCACCCGATAAAACTCCTGATGCATCTTATGTTCTTCTATATTTTCTACAGCGACTGGCCTGAAAGTACCAAGTCCTACATGGAGCAAAACTTCAGCCCACTCTATCTTTTTTTCTTTAAGTTCAGTAATTAACTCTTCTGTAAAGTGCAAACCTGCAGTAGGTGCCGCAGCTGATCCCTTTTCTTTAGCGTAAACTGTTTGGTATCTATCTTTATCGCTTAATTGCTTTTTGATGTAAGGAGGCAATGGCATATTTCCTAGTTTATCTAGTATTTCTTCAAATACGCCCTCATATTTAAACCTAAGGATACGACCTCCCACATCCGTAGTAGACATTACTTCTGCAACCATAGTCTCATTGCCAAAACTAATACTTGTTCCAGGTTTTAGCTTTTTACCAGGCTTCACTAAAGCATGCCAAGCATCTTTATCTTCCCGGTGCAACAAAACTACTTCCACCTTTGCACCTGTGCCCACCTTCTCACCAAGTAGCCTTGCAGGTATAACTTTACTGTTATTTGTTACAAGCAAGTCACCAGGCTGGAGAATATTAAGTATATCTCGAAATTTTTTATGACTTAATTCACCAGTTTCTTTATTGACTATTAATAAACGAGAACTATCCCTAGGTTCAACTGGCTCTTGTGCAATTAATTCTTCTGGTAAATGGTAATCAAATTCATTCAGCTTCAACTTTTATTCACCTATACTTTTCTATTGTGATTTGGCTTTTATCTTGTCCGCCATAGTAGTGTTTAATGATTTCAGTATAATTATACCCATTATTAGCCATTCCAATAGCACCCCATTGGCTCATACCTAAGCCATGCCCATGACCTTTACCAATAATTTCAATGTTTTGGAAAGTCTGGGGCATTACTCTGATGCCCCTGTCCGCACCTTTAACATAATAGTATCCCTGATCCGAGCCAATTACTCTCGGTTGGGAGGAACCTCCAATGCCAAATAAGTTTGTGCCATCATTAATTTTTTGCGCCGATCCATCACTGCCTAAAATTGTTACTTCTGAATCTAACTTTACATCAAACATAGTACTCCTAAGCCCTAAAACTGTTCTAATAAAATCTCTGTAAAAGCTCTTCTCTCCTTGGTCTCCTACGAATATTAACTCCGTAACCCTTCCAGAAGCAGTCTCCTCCGAACTATTTCTTTGATTTCTTTTAACTTGAATGTCTTGTAATTTACCTACTAATATTAATCTATCCTCCCTATCATTTGCTTTTGACTGGGTATTCCACTGTGAAATTAAATCTAACAACTCAGTTCTACTGTAATTTACAGTCCATTGATATGAGTTTGCTGGCCATGAATTTGTTTGTCTACCATACTCTAGCGCATAACTATCATAAGGCGAAGGTACCGCTTTTATGTATGGTAGTGGATTAGACCAGACATTTTCACTGTTCTCCGTATATCCTCCAGCATTGGCATGAAAATACGCTTGAATAGGACGGTTGCTACTTGCCCGATGAAAAATAACTTCTCCTCTAGTGCTGTCAACCGCGTTGATTATTCCTTGTCCATTTGGCTGTATCTCTGCATCATAGCCTCTATAAACCTGGGTCATTGTATCTATTCCAACATCATAATGGTTTCGAGTGTTAATCATACTTAATGCATAGCTCCTAGAAACCACTGCTTGAGCTTTCAAAGCTTCTTGGGGGAATCCATAACCCATTTCAGGTCCTACAACACCATATAAGTATTTTTCAATATCAAGACAATTGGTAATTAATAAACCATTTTGATACACTTCAACTCTGTAATCATCTCTATACCTTGTATTTCTATAGCTAAATAAACTTAGTTCAGCTTTATTGACAGGTTCAATATGAATTGGGCCTCTAAAGGTAATTGGTTTTGATTCTCCATTGATGATAACCTCAATGCTATTTCCAACTTTTACAAACAATAAGTTGCTGCCTTGGTCTACAAATCCTATTTTTAGGCCTGTAGCTTCATCGGTTAATTGGTAACTTCCCTCTTGAATTGATGTGTTGACGCTTGCTGTGTTGGAACTTAGACCAACTCTAACTATTGTTTTTTCTACATCTGCAAAGGCCTTAGGAAAAAAAGAAAACAAAATAAAAGCGGTTAGAATAATTATAAGTAAATTTTTTCTCGTCATATTTACACCTCAAATTTTTTAGAAATTACACGTAAAATTATTTCATTCGACATACAATCCATATTTCCTGCAAAAAACTTATAGAGCACCACATGGAAGCGGTGCTCTATAGCTAATAGTAAATATACTATTTATTATTTTCTTTTAGTTCTTCCTCATTTTCTTCATCATCTTCTACATTTTCTTCGTCTTCTTCATCTTTCTCTTTGTCATCATCTTTAGAATCGTTTTCGTTTAAAAGACTAGCTATTTCAGTTACTTTTTTGTCTTCTAGCTCTGCAATTCGCTGTTTATTTTCAGCTAATTGGTACTCATTACTTTCTCGCTCTTTATTTGATTGCTCTTTGTTTTCTGTACTTTTCTCTTGGACGTCTTTATTGTTGTTTTGAGCGATTCTAACTTCTGACTTACTACTTTCTCTTTCTTGCTCTTTTACTTCTGTTCTTTCATTTTCTTTGTTCTCATCTAATATTTCTGAGTTATAATCAGCTTCCTCTTCTAATAGCTTCTCTGTTTCGTGCTTTGCCACTTGCATATCGTCGTCATTTGTCTTTCTCTCATAACTATCTTCTAGCATCAAGATATACTTCCCAGGAGATACACCAGCTTTCTCAGCGCTTAATCTCAATTCTTCGTCTACCTTGACAGTGGAAACTAAAGTGAACCTTGCATTGTTCTCTGCTAAAGAAGTCTTAACAGTTCTAGCCAATTTATCAGCTATTTCATCAGTTAAATTTCCCTCATTGGTTTCAGCTCTAACTGAAATCATTATTCTACCTGCTTCTAATTCGTCTACATAACCGGTTTTAACTAGTTCACCTGTCAATTTTGCTATAGCTTTCTCACTTTTTAACCCTTTTAGATTCAATGATTTAATAACTTCTTGTCCTTCATAGTTTAAGCCCTTTGAGAACACTACTATATCATTGGTGTTTATCCCCAATTCAATACTAGGATTAACATCTACTGTTACATACGCTACTGTCTCACTATTTCCTGGAATGTTATTTAACATTGCGGGAGTAATAATTAATAATAGCAATACTGCTGCCACTGCTAAGCCAGCTTGTCGCCATCTAGTAAATAGAGGCTTTCTTTTGGGAACCTGATTAACAGAGAAGTTAAGTTCTGCTCCAATCTTTGGAACTGTACCATTATAACTTCTTTGAATAAATTCTCCATCTTCTGTCATCAGAATCATTTTTTGCTCACTTTCACTAACTTCCATCACTATTCCATTTTTGTTCTTCTGCTCCACTTTACCCCCCCCTTTTTTAGGGACTTTCTTTTACTTTTTTTAAAACTTTAGGTTAATTGCAATTAATATATTCCTTTAAATAATTAAATTCACCAATAATTATTAATGACACTGCTATAATATATTTTCTTTGCCTCTCTAGAGTCTTTCTTGTAACCTTTACTTCAGCCTCTAGTTGCTTGAGAGGTAATGACTTTTTTGACATCAAATACTTTTTATATCTATCGTTACCAGCAATAATCCACGCAACTCCCATAGCACGTCTTCTAGCATCATCATGCTTAGGAGATATCTGGACTAATTCACTAAAACTAATCCCATATTCTGATAAAATTTTATTGTATCTAAGAATTTCATCTTTTCTCGCCTGAGTATCTTCTAGTTCTTTAACGTGATTTTTTGCTTCTTCAGATTCTAACCTATTTGTAGTATTCTCATCATTCCCATTCTCCTCACGATCAACACTAGAAAAAGGTATTACTTTACTATATTTCCCCTCTTTGCGGAAATAGTCAATCAATCTTCTTTTTATTACAGTTTCAGCAAAAGTTAAAAAGGATACCCCTTTTTCAACTTGATAACTATCAATTGCTTCATTAAAGGCAATCATTCCAATACTAACTTCGTCATCATGGCCAATATGTAGATATCTACCACTGATATTAGAAGCTACCCTTAGAATAAATGGTGTAAACTTTTCAATTATTATTTCTCTGGCTTCTTTATCGCCATTTTTTGCTTTCACAAGAAGAGTATTAATATCTAAAGAGCTTTTCTCTTTATATTCTTCTATGGAGGAACTAGATTCTCGGATTAAGCAATCCAAATTGTTTCACCCCACTTACCATAAATTTCGAACCCCATGTTATTTTTCTTGGGGTAGATACATAAATTACCTACTAAAAAATATATTTAATAATACTGTCAAGATTATACTTATGATAATTCCTGTAGCTATGGGAAAGAAAAATGTAACATTTCCCCTTTGAATTAAAATATCTCCTGGTAGTCTACCAACGTTAAAAAGCTTTCCTAACAATAAAAACAAGCCACCTATAATTAAAAGTAGCAAACCACCAAAAACTAGCATTTTGCCAATTCCTGATAAGTCACCCACAAAGTATCACCTCAAATTATTTTCTACTAATCTTAAAGTGATTATATGCTAAGTTAGTAGCGATTCGTCCTCTTGGAGTTCTCTGAATAAAACCCATTTGCATGAGATATGGTTCATAGACATCCTCTACTGTTTCTCTTTCCTCGCTAATTGTAGCTGCCAGTGTGTCTATTCCTACAGGACCACCATCAAATTTTTGAATCATGGTTAAAATTAGTTTTCTGTCTATACTATCTAGTCCTAATTCATCTACTTCCAACATTATTAATGCTCTTGCTGCTACTTCTTGGGTTATTAAACCATTTGCTTTTACCTGAGCAAAATCTCTAACTCTCTTTAATAGACGATTAGCAATCCTAGGAGTTCCCCGAGATCGCTTAGCTACTTCCTCTGCTCCACTACTCTCAATATCCACATTTAATATTTTTGCTGCTCTTTCAACTATTTGTTTTAATTCTGCACTATCATAGTATTCTAAACGACTTATGACTCCAAATCGATCCCTTAATGGAGACGTAAGTAGACCAGCCCTTGTTGTAGCACCAACTAAGGTAAAGGGAGGTAAGTCCAATCTAATTGAACGAGCACTAGGTCCTTTTCCAATTACTATATCGAGACAATAGTCCTCTAAGGCTGGATAGAGAATTTCTTCCACCATCTTATTTAGTCTATGTATCTCGTCAATAAACAATACGTCTCTTTCATCTAAATTTGTGAGTATCGCAGCTAAATCTCCAGGTCTTTCAATGGCAGGACCAGATGTTGTCTTGATCTGTACTCCCATTTCCTGAGCTATAATATTTGCCAAAGTGGTTTTTCCTAACCCTGGAGGGCCATAAAGTAAGACATGGTCTAATGCCTCACATCTATTTCTCGCTGCCTCTATAAATATACTCAAATTCTCTTTTGTTTTTCTCTGTCCTATATACTCATCTAGTAGCCTCGGTCTAAGGCTTCCTTCTTGTTCACCATCCTCATTTTTGTAGACAGGTGAAATCAACCTATCTGACACAATTGTAGCCTCCTTATATTTTAGCTAGCATCTTTAACGACTGCTTTATAATTTCTTCTACTGTTAAGCTGTTTTTATTATTATCAGTAATTTTTAAAATTACATCTCTTATCTCTTTCGCATTATACCCAAGCTCTTCTAAAGCAACTTGAGCTTCGATTGAGTTTATTTTTTTGTCATCAACCATGACTTCATGATTACCTGCCATCACAGATTCCTGACTTACTTTATCCTTTAATTCCAGAATCATTCTCTTAGCAGTCTTTTTTCCAATTCCTGGTATCTTGGATAGTAGTGTTACATCTTCCTCGATTATAGCTTGGTGTAATATATCTAAATTAAACGATGCGATTATTGCTAATGCCACTTTAGGCCCTATGCCCGATACCTGTAATAATATTTTAAAAAAGGATAAGGTCTTCCTCTCTTTAAAGCCATATAAGCTTATATCGTCTTCTCTAACGCTCATGTAGGTATATACCATAATCTCACTATCTATTTTTCCCCAACTTGAATTATTTGGAACAAACAACTTGTACCCAACTCCGTTTACTTCTATTACTATATAATCAATCTCTACATATGATAATTTTCCCTTTAAGAACTCTAGCATTAATACTCCTCCATGCTACTTATACTGTAATTTAATTTATAGGAATGGGCATGGCATATAGCTACAGCCAAAGCGTCTGCCACATCATCTGGCTTAGGAATTTTGGGCAACCCTAGTACATTTTTCACCATTTGTTGCACTTGACCTTTCTCTGCTCTCCCATAGCCTACTACAGCTTGCTTGACTTGCAGTGGTGTATATTGTCCCAACACCAGGTTGTGATTAGCCCCTGCTAAGAGAATTACACCGCGAGCATGTCCCACAGATAAAGCTGTCCTCACATTTTTGTTAAAAAAAAGCTCCTCTACAGCTAAATGATCTGGTTTATATGTATCTATTAATTGATTTAAATCTATATATATATCTTTTAGTCTAAGTTGTAAATCTACATTTGCCTTCGTCTTAATTGCCCCATAATCAATGGCACTAAATTTATTTCCCTTAAGTTCAATTACTCCATATCCAGTTATTGCTGTCCCTGGATCAATACCTAGAATTAACATATGCATATCCTCCCAAGTTTCTATATTCTACATAGCAACAGTTAATCCTTTTATTTGAGGACATAAAAAAACTGCCAATATAATGGCAGTCAGGTTAATTCATGAATTCCTCTAAACTGTCTAAAGCTTGAAAAGCTTCTTCTTCATTTGAAAACTCTAGCTTCCCATCTTGTATTTGCTTTTTCATTTTTTTCGGCATGTACGTTAACGGTATACCTGTATAATGAGCTACCCCTATATCTGAACCAGATGGTCCGTACATCATAACAACCATGCCATCTAGTTGAGCTAAATGTCGATAGTTTTTATGCTCACTGCAAAATACATCTTTCTCCATATAAAAAACAATTTGCTCTGGACTAATGATTTGATATTCCCATCCTTGAGACTTTGGGTACCACTTATTTCTCATTTGATAAAAGGTTAAACCTACATAATCATCCATTGGTTTTAATAACCTTGTTTTTGTGTCACCACAGCTATAAATAATTTCCTCATATATGTCTGTAGAATAACCTATCTCTATTTCTTGTGTGTTTATTAAATTCACCAAGTTTATTTCTGGTTTAGTTTCATCTCTATCATTAAGGTATCCTTGTTCACCTAAAAAAAGCAAAAACATACTAAAGGCAAATGCGAAACCAAAGGTTAAATATATGTGTCGATATTTTTTCCACATATGACAACACCCCCTATAAGTAATTTTTCCCAATTTCTCCGTTTACTATACTTATCAGGGGGGGCTAATCACAGTATATTATTAATTTTCAAGCTCTGCCATTACGTCATCACTAATATCAAAATTTGAATATACATCTTGAACGTCATCATGATCCTCAAGTAAATCAAAAAGTTTTAGTACTTTTTTGGCTTGTTCAATATCAGTTACTTCAATGGTATTTTCCGGAAGCATGGTTATTTCTGAACTCCTTACTTCATATCCTGCAGACTTCAGTTCCCCTTCAACTGCATCCATATTCTCGGCTTCTGTTCTAACTTCAATCACTTCTTCTTGAACTTCCATATCTTCAGCCCCAGCATCTAAAACTATTAGCATAAGTTCTTCTTCGTCTAGATTGTCGTTCTTTTTTAATGTTATAACACCTGTGCGTTTAAACATCCATGCAACACATCCAGTTTCCCCTAGGTTACCATCATTTTTGGAAAACAGGTGTCTTATTTCTCCAGCGGTTCTATTTCTATTGTCTGTGGTCAGATTGATTAAGATTGCAATACCACCAGGCCCATAACCCTCATATACAATTTCTTCATAATCCACCCCATCAATCTCACCAGTACCCCGTTGAATTGCTCTATTAATATTATCATTAGGCATATTATTTGCTTTAGCCTTTTGAATAACTGCTTTGAGCTTAGCATTGGCTTCAGGGTCACCACCACCCTGCTTTGCAGCCACGATAATCTCTCTAGCTATTTTTGTAAATATCTTCCCCCGTTGCGCATCCTGTCTAGCTTTCTTGTGCTTAATATTTGACCATTTTGAATGTCCAGCCATCTATGCTTCCTCCTCTTATTCTCAATTACTAATTTATTTTAACATAGCAAAATAATATTATCAAAAAAAGACTGCATTTGCAGTCTTTTTATAGTTTAAGTACAGGAGGCATCTTCCTCTTATGATCGCTTTTCCGCCTAATATGTTCAATTATGTCAATTACTTCAGCTTTTCCACGACCTGTTTTTAAATACTTATCCACTTGCTCATATGAAAAACCCATTTCATCTTCATCAGTTTGACCTTCCCAGAGGCCAGCAGTCGGTGGTCTCTCTATAATGGCTTCAGGAATCTTTAAGTAGCGTGCTAGTTCTTTAACTTCTACTTTATACAAATCCCCTATGGGCTCTATATCTACACCACCGTCTCCATACTTTGTGTAATAACCTAGTTCAATCTCTGTTTTGTTGCCAGTGCCAATCACTAAGCTGTTGTACAAACCTGCGTAATAGTATAACGTGGTCATACGAAGTCTAGGCTTAATATTTACCTTCGTAAGGATGTCTGCACTTTCACCAGTGCCATTTTGGCTAACTGCACCAAGCAAGGTCTGATATGTATCCGTCAGATCTACTGTAGTATATGGTATTTCAAACTCCTCTGCGAGCCTTTTGGCGTACTCACTATCCATAGACTCACTTTCACAGGGCATTATCACACCAAATGTGTTATCTGGAAATGCTTTCTTGCATAACACAGCCACAACACTCGAATCTATACCACCACTAAGACCTAACACCGTTCCACTACATTTAGCCTCAGTTACTTTTTTGTTAATCCATTTTACAATACTTTCTGATATCTTACTGTAGTCCACATTGGTCACCTTCCTCTATACTCGCTCTAAATAAATCTTGTGCTCCAATAAGGATAATTCCTTTACTTTTGCCTTAACAATTTTTTTTTGACCAAATATATTTTCCATTACTAATTCTTCTCCTTGAGGGACCAGCTTATCTACACTTTCTAGTACTAATTCTTCTTCTCCACTTTCATTAATAAAGAACGCACTGGCTTCACACATTTTTACCCCTCCTTAATTTTTATTTTTTTTACAAGCTCTTCAACTAAATGTGGTAATGGCTCTTCTTTTACACCTATAATATCGATTCCTATTTTATTTAGTGGAATTAACAGCTTGTCAGCTCTACTTTCAGCAATTGCTTCAGCCATCCTAGGTGTAAGCTCACCCATCATAGAATTAGGAGCAACAATTGCTACTGTTCCTATTATAATATCTACTTTATCAATGTTAAATATAATAGCATTTTCACCGCTAGCTCCTTCATTGGCACCTGCTTTTAACATCAGCGATGTAGCCAAAGCATTAGTACCTAAAGCCAATATCTCTAGTTGCTCTGGAAACTCTTTTCTTATTTTTTCAACTATATATTTACCAATGCCCCCACCTTGTCCATCTACTATTGCTATTTTCATGACTATTCTCCTCTAATAAAATTCACTTACTAATTACTTCTTTGTTATTTTAATTTTTCCTGCAAAACACTAGCTTACATTATGTAACATATCATAACATTAAAGACGTATTATGGTTCAATGTTAATTAATTATTATCCTACAGGTTTTTCATAGCAATGAATAATCCCTATGTTCAAAAGAGGCAATTTTAAAGACAGAGATTATTTCAAAATACTTTTTTCATTATATGATACTCGAATAGTGAAACAAAGCCACTTAAGAGAAATTCTTTATATTCAAGTTTTCCTCAATATGTAAAATATAAAAAGAAACTTAATATTAAGTTTTAAAGTATTAACAGTATCAGTATAACATATTTAGTAGCATAAACGTATTTATTGGTTCTTAATACCAAGCTCGTACAAACTTTAATCCAATTAAAATACCATATACCGGGGATATATAAAAAAACACTCATAAAAGTGAGTGTTTCTAATTGTCTGGCAGCGACCTACTCTCCCAGGACCTCTCGGTCCAAGTACCATTGGCGCTGAAGGACTTAACTGCTGTGTTCGGCATGGGAACAGGTGT
>NZ_JBNPXS010000014.1:0-63734 GCF_050433185.1 Desulfitispora alkaliphila | reverse complement strand
ATTATTGATGGAACGCCGTATGAGGGGAAACTCTCACGTACGGTGTGGAACGGGGGAAAAGGTGGAGATTATATCAAAGCCTTACCTATCGTTATCATCTGTACAGGTGGGAGTTCCGGATAAGATTTTAAATAATCCGGTGAAAACTTCAACCTTTATGCCAGAGATTGCTGCAGGAGAAAAGGCCCTAGCCTTTGGAGATTACTCCTACTACTGGATTGCCGATAGACAGGGTAGAAGTTTCCAAAGACTAAGTGAGCTTTATGCTGCAAGTGGTCAAGTAGGCTTTAGGGCTTACCAAAGGGTAGATGGAAAGCTAATCCTTCCTGAAGCAGTGAAGGTACTAACCATGAAGTCTGCTTAAGATAAGCTTTACACATTACAACTCAATTTTAAAATACCCCAAGACTTTTAAAGAGAGGTCTTTTTTTATGCCTCTCTTTAAGGGTTTTAAAGAGAGTGGAGGTGAGATGGGTGAAAGTAAAATTAAAGACATCCCTTTCAGGACTAGACTTTAGTTATAAAAAAGGTGAAGAAGTAGAGCTGGAAGATAAAAAAGCAAAACAGTGGATTGAAGCTGGTGTGGCTACAGAAGTAAAAGGAAAAGAACAGCCAAAGAAAGCCAGCACTACGAAGCCTAAAACCGATGGGTAGGTGAGAAGATGCTAGAACTTGATGAAGTTAAATTATATTTAAGAATTGATGGAGATGAAGAAGATTCCCTTATTACATCTTTGATAGAAGCATCGGTAGAACTTTGCGAAGGAATCCTAAGATACCCATTAACAGATTTTGACGAGGTTCCAGAGCTTGTGAAAAATGCAGTCCTATTTTCCATAGCTTCAATGTATGAAAAAAGGGAAGGAGAAGGTTTCAAAACTACCCTTGATGTCATCAAAAGGCTTCTTAGCCCTTACAGAAAAGAAAGCTGGTGATGCTATGGAGATAGGAGAATTAAGACATAGAATTACCTTTCAAAAGAAAAACGTCACCGTAAATGAAAATGGCTTTGAAATAGAAACATGGGAGGATGTAAAGACGGTATGGGCAGCAGCAAGCCATCTTCATGGTAGAGAGTTTTACGAAGCAGCCCAGGTGCAGGCAGAGCATACGGTGAAGTTTACCATTCGGTATGTAAAAGGGATTGAGCCTTCTATGGTAATTCTCTTTAATGAGAAACGCTATAACATCATTGCCATCGATAATATTAAGTATAAAAATAAGTGGATTGAAATTAGGGGCCAGGAGGTGATGCCTAGTGGCTAAGATGGAACTTGAAGGAGTAGAGGAGCTTCTTTCAGAACTTCAAAAGTTAGGTGATCAAAGTAAAAGGGTGGAGAATAAGGCATTAAGGGAAGCTGGAAGTGTAGTTGAAGATGCCATCAAAAATGAAGCGCCTGTTCGCTCAGGCACCCTTAAGAAAAGTATTAAAACCTCCGGTGTAAAAACCAAAGATGGCATAAAGCATGTGGAAGTAGGTCCGGGAAATGACGGTTTCTATGGCAAATTTATAGAATTTGGAACGGTCCACATTAAGGCTAATCCCTTTATGGGTAGAGGCTATGAAAAATCTAAAAATGAAGCCGTAAGTAAGATATCAGAAGAGATCAGAAAGGGGCTGGGGCTATGAGTTTAAATAAAGATATTCTGATGGCCCTTAGCCCTTTAAATATTCCAGTAGCTTTTCAAACCTATAGCGGAAAAGCAGAAACCTACATCACCTTCTTTACTTATCTGGAGAAGGCAGAGCTTCATGCTGATGATGAAGAGGAAGTCGGTGGCCAGTATATTCAGATAGACTTGTGGTCTAAAGAAGACTATACGGATTTAGTAAAACAAGTACACAAGCAGATGAAAGAAGCAGGATTTATTAAACTGAATTTTTATGACCTTTATGAAAAGGATACAAAGGTGTATCACAAAGTGATGCGCTATCGAAGGGAGGAAAAGTAAATGGCTCAAGTAGGACTTAAGGATTTACACTATGCTATTTTAGAAGAAGATACAAACGAGGGTGTGCTTTATGGAGAGATTAAGCCTCTGGCAGGTGCCATGAACGCCACCATCAACCCTACAGTCAATACCCAGGAACTTTATGCAGATGATCAGCTATGGGAATCCGTATCGGCTCTTGGAAAGATTGATGTGGAAATCGAAACTGCAGACCTTCAGCTGAAGACCAGGGCAGAGCTTACAGGAAGTGAAGTAAAGGATGGGGTTTTAATTGAAAAGGCCTCTGACAAACCACCTCATGTGGCCCTAGGTTTTAGAAGTCAAAAGTCAAGTGGGAAGTACAGATACATCTGGCTATTAAAAGGTGTTGCTCAGCCAATGGCAGAGGACTACTCAACCAAAAAAGACAATGTGGAGCATAAGACGCCACAGCTTAAATTTGTCTTTATGCCAAGGGCCTATGACGGAGAGTGGAAGAGGACTGCCGATGAAGGCACACCAGAGTTTATAGGAGCTGATAGCTGGTTTGAAAAAGTACCAGGTGATGCACTGGAAGAGGAAAATGGTGAAGGAATAGAAGAATAGATGGGAGGCTAAAAGATGCAGATTACATTAAAGATAAAGGGAAAAGACAAAACCTTTATAACTGATTTTATTTCAGCAAGAATGGTGAGAAGAACCATTGAAGTGTCAAAGGGCATTAACTTTAATGACATGGCTCCAGAGGAACTGGATCAAATGGTAGGCTTTATTGTAGAACTGTTTTCTCATCAGTTTACCATTGACGATGTCTATGATGGGCTACCGTCGAAACAGCTGATACCTACCATGATGAATTGTATTAATGAAGTGGTAGGGGAAATGGGAGAAGCTACAGCAGGTGATGAAAAAAACGAATAGAGGGGAACTGCATGGATCCCCAGGATTTTATTGACCAGTTTTATCTAGCTTTAATAGATAAAGGCTGGAAGCTTCATGAAATTGATGAGATGGATATGATCTATTATTTAAAGCTTCTTAAAAGAAAGATTTCCACGGAACAAACCTATATCGATGAGATTCTATAACACCTAAAGTGGGTGTTTTTTTATTGCCTATGATAATTAATTTTTATGCCAAGGGGAGGTGAGGGATATGGCAGATATCGGTCAATTAAATGTTAGGGTAGGTCTTGATTCTACTGGCTTTCAAAACGGGATTGGAAAACTGAATCAAGAAATGAGAAAGGTCCAGTCAGAGTTTAAACTGGCAAGTACAGAACTTGGAAAACACGGTAGTGAGTTAGATAAATTAAGAACTAAATCTGATTCTCTAACCAAACAAAAAGAACTCCAAAGACAAAAAGTAGAAGCTTTAGAAAAGGCCCATCAAAAGTCAGTGGAGACCAAAGGGAAAGATGCTAAAGCCACTGGGGATTTAGAAATAAAACTGAATCAAGCGAGGACAAGGCTTGTTCAGATGGAGCAGGACCTAACCAGCATTAATCGACAAATTGAAGTCCAATCCTCTAGTTGGTATAAGCTTGGCAAAAGTCTAGAGCCAATCGGCCAATCTATGCAAGACATCGGTAAAAAGATGGAGAGCGTAGGAAAAGACCTCACCAAAAAAGTCACCCTACCTATTGTGGGGATTGGAGCTGCGGCGGTTAAGATCGGTTCAGATTTTCAAGCTGAGATGAGTAAAGTTCAGGCCATTTCAGGTGCCACAGGAGATGATTTAGAGAAGCTTAGTGATAAAGCAAAAGAGATGGGATCAAGTACAAAGTTCAGTGCCAGCGAATCAGCCCAGGCTCTAAACTATATGGCCATGGCAGGTTGGGACACCACTCAGATGATGGATGGTCTAGATGGTGTCATGATGCTTGCAGCAGCCAGTGGAGAAAGTTTAGCTTCAGTATCTGATATCGTTACAGATGCCCTCACCGCCTTTGGTATGCAGGCTTCAGATGCAGGAGACTTTGCAGACCTACTTGCCAGTGCTTCAAGTAATGCCAACACCAATGTAGGAATGCTAGGTGAGTCCTTTAAATATGTAGCACCACTCTTTGGTTCACTTGGTTACTCAGCTGAAGATGCGGCTTTAGCCCTTGGGCTTATGGCCAATGCGGGAATTAAAGGGTCTCAGGCCGGTACAACTTTAAGAGGAGCCATTACCAGGCTTACTCAACCTACATCGGAAGCGGCTAAGATTATCGATGAACTGGGTTTAAATTTAACTGATGCTCAGGGGAATATGCTTCCCTTTAAAGAAGTAATGGATCAACTTAGGGGTTCCTTTGGAAACCTTACTCAAGAACAACAGGCCCAATATGCCGCCACTTTATTTGGGAAAGAAGCCATGAGTGGTATGCTGGCAGTTATTAACGCTACTGATGAGGATTATAAAAAGCTTACCGAGGCTACAAGAGAATATAGTGGTGCTGCCGGTGAAATGGCGGATATTATGCAGGATAACCTTCAGGGACAATTAACGATTTTAAAATCCCAACTTGAAGGAGTGGCCATTGAAATCTTTGAAATTTTAGTTCCGCATCTGAAGACTTTAGTTGAAAATCTTCAAAGAGCAGTGGAGTGGTTTTCTAACCTTAGTCCAGCCACCCAAGAAACCATTGTCAAAGTAGCGGCCCTAGCTGCAGCGGTAGGACCTCTTTTGATTATTGGTGGAAAAATTGTAGCTGGAGCAGGAGCTATTATTGGTGCATTCTCTAAAATATCCCTCGCTATCGCAGGTAAAACAGCAGCAGTAGGAGGGGCCTCTGCAGCTGCAGGTGGACTTGTTGCCATTAAAGGAGTATTAGCCGCAGCATTTACAGCACTAACTGGCCCTATTGGAATTGCCGTTGCAGCTATAGTGGGGATTACTGCAGTAGGTGTAGCCCTCTATAAAAACTGGGACACCATTAAGGAAAAGGCAGGGGAACTGAAAGATGCCATCTCTGAAAGGTGGAACTCTATCAAAGAAAGCACAGCTGAAGCTTGGGAGAATGTAAAAACAGGGATCAGCGAAAGATGGAGTAGCATCAAGGAAAGCACCAGCGAAACCTTATCTTCCATGGGAGAATCCATCCGAGATGGCTGGGACAATGTCAAAACCGCTACATCTGAAAGATGGGAATCCATTAGAGGGAGCATTTCAGAGAAGTGGGGCAATATCAAAGACAGCACGTCACAAACGCTAGGGAACATTAGAGAAAATATAAGCTCTAGCTGGGACAATGTAAAGGGCAGAACCAATGAAACATGGGAGTTTTTAAAGAGTAATACTGCTTCAGCTTGGAGCAATATTAAAGGAAGAATCGAAGAAAACGGTGGAGGGATTAGAGGTGTTATTACCACATACACTGAAGGTTATAAGTCCGTTTGGGGTGCATCACTAAACACCATGGATAGCGTAACCGGTGGAAAGTTCTCTTCTATGGCAAGTAAAGTATCCGGTGCCTTTTCAAGAGTAAGAGATGCCATCCAAGGTGGAATTAGTAGAATCCGTGAATGGAATAACCAAAGAGTAGAAAACAAAGAAGCCACCTTCACCAATAGAATTAGAAACATTACAGAAAATGTGGTTAACACCGTAACCGCTCCCTTTAGGAAGAACTTTGCAGGAACCTCCTTCTTCCAAGGAGGACTAACCATGGTAGGAGAGCTTGGACCAGAGCTTGTAGAACTACCTCGTGGAAGCAAAATTTATAACGATTATCAGACCAATCAATTTATGCAAGGTGATAGTAATAAGGGTGGAGGGCTTACCCTTAATATAGATAAATTTGTAAACAATACGGAGAAAGACATTGAGCAGCTTGCCTATGAGCTTGAATTTTATCGTCAAAGAGTATCACTTGGAAGGGGGAGAGGCTAATGCTTAGTTTTACATTTGACGGGAAAAACAGTTTTATAGATTATGGCATCGTCATTTCTAAAAGGCCAAACCTTCCCTCTCCTAAAAGAAGAGTACATTATATGGATATCCCAGGAAGGCATGGCAGGGTTCAGTATGATGAAAAAACCTATGAGGACATTACCATAGTGGTGGAATGTGGCCTTAAAGATACAGAGAATTTAGTGGAAAGGCTAGATGCCATAAAGGCTTGGCTTTTTAATGCTGGGGAAAGTGACCTTGTTTTTAGTTTTGGTGAAGATAAGAAATATATCGCTCAAGTGGTCAATGCTATCGATTTCACTCAAGTCTATAAATACACTTCAAGCTTTCCGGTAATCTTTAACTGCCATCCTTTTAAATATGAAGTAGAAAATGAAATAATCACTCTTAATGAAACAGATGCAACAGTCCACAATCCAGGTTCTCTAGAGAGTGAGCCTGTGATTTATGTGTATGGAAGTGGGGATATCCTATTAAATATTAATGATCAATCCATAGGGCTAAATGGAGTTGAAGGAAAAATCATCTTAAACTCTGAAATCCAGGACTGCTATGATGATGCCATGAACAATCTCAATTCTAAAATGGTAGGGGAGTTTCCACTTCTAAAGACAGGAGAAAACACCATCACTTGGTCTGGGAATGTGACAAAACTTGAAGTTCTTCCGAATTGGCGGTGGCTCTAATGATTACGGTTTATGACAAGAAGGAAAGTAACTTCTCAACCAATGGCCTAGGTGTTTTAGATAAGTGCTCAGAGTGTAAAACCCTAGAAAAGCTAAACGGAATTTATGAAATCAAGCTCTCTTATCCCCTGCATTTAGAGAAGAAAAAATATCTAAAACCTTTTAATATTATCAAAGCAGATGGGCAGCTTTTTAGGATTTATCATGTGGAAAAAGATACACCTAGTAACCTTCTAAGGGTTAGTGGAAGACATATCTTTTATGATCTCAATCATTATTTCATTGAAGATCGAAGAGCCGTAGATAAAAAGGCTATTGATGCTATGGAGATGGTTTTAGATGAAGCAGGCTTAACAGATGTCTATACCATTGAAAGTGATATTGAAACATTAAACACCCAGTATTTTATTAGAAGGTCCGCTTCTCAGGCCATGTTTATGGTGGCCAATAGGTGGAAGGGGGAGCTTTTCAGAGATAATTTTCATATAAAGATTAATGGAAGACACTTAAATGATAAAGGGGTCACTGTAGCTTATGGAAAGAATATCACCGGAATTAACGAGAAGCTTAGTGCCGATGAGGTTCTAACGGGGATTTATCCTGTCGGGGCAGAAGGCTTAACACTACCAGAAAAATATCTTATTAATGCCCAGTGGTCAGGAGCAGATTATCCGGATTTTAAACTGATTAAAAGGGTGGACTTTAAAGAAGCTAAGGATGAAGAAACCCTAAGACAAATGGCGGAGAATTATCTTTATGAACATGCAGGCTTTGCAGTTAACTATCAAGTGGATTTTATCCAGCTTGAACACACCAAGGAGTATGAAGAATATAAACCACTTTTAAAGGTTTCTATTGGAGATACGGTAACCGTAAAGCATAAGCTACTTGGAGTAGATTTTAAAATTAAAGTGATCTCCATAGAAAAGGATATCTTAAGGTCTCAAAATACCAAAGTGGAGCTAGGTAAACCTCTTTATACACTGGACCAATACATTGAGGAATTTAAGGAAAATGTCGATGAAAACTTTCAAGAGGTGGATGAATCTATTGGTGGTATTAGGACTCAGCTAGATGATTTGGGAGTCTCTTATACCATCGTAAAAAACATCCGAATAGAAGAAAATATGATTCATGTTACCTATGAAGTAGAAAGAGGCAGCACCCATCAGTATCATGCAGATTATAGCTTTACCTTAGACGACTCAGGGCGTATGACCAGTATCACTCTCGAAGGAATATTTTCAGAGCTTTTATTAAAAGAAGTATCCACTCTGATAGTGGATATGACAAGTTTCGATATTGTTTACGCTGATGGGAAAAAAGCAAGATACAACTTTACCACAGATAGTAGTGGCAGAATTACAGCAATAGAAAAGGTGTGGGAGGGGGAGTAAAGTGACCTATCATGAAAGATTTAATAATACACTGGCCATATGGACAGCCTTTGGCGGTAGGGGAAATCTTATTCTTCCTATCCCAACATTAAAGTGGGAAAAACGCTATTATCATCATTTTGGCTACCCTCAAACCGGCAGTGCTACAAGGATTGATGTCTTTGATAATGGCCAAGCCCAAATAGCAGTTTATAGAGCACAGAACCCCAGAATGTCATACTTTAACCATCAAACGGACCAGTGGACAATCGTTGATGTACCTTGGTGGAATCATGGAATACCAGAAATCCTATGGGCAGGAGATGGTGTGTTTTTAGCTAGAATCGTAGGCCTTGCTAATATCATCGCTTCCTTTGACGGTATCACCTGGCATAATGCAGGATTTTGTAGAGGTGCCCAAAACCATATGGAAACAGGGGCTTACGACATTACAAGGAATGTAGGGGTTGTAAGCTGGTGGTGGTATAAGTCTCCTGTGTATTACAGCTTCGATTCCCTTACGGAAAGAACTGAGTGGACTCTTACAGGCTCTGATGGAAATTCTGTACCGATTTTTAAGTATATGACTGCCCATAAAGGAACCTTTGTAGGGGTGGTTGGAGGAGATAAATCTATCGCTGTAGCAAGCTCTGCTTCTCCTTGGGCATGGACTACAACTATTCCAGAAGATCCACTGGACCATCGCTATATGTACATTCGCTCTGTTAATAACAAACTCTTTGTTCACCGGTTTAGATACCATGGATCTCCAGGGAATTTTAGTGTGAATCTATGTGTCCTAAACGATAGCGCCACCCAGCTGATTGAAACTAACCTATCCCACTATGGAGATTTGGCAGATAACAGAGCGCCAAATCCTCAAAATATAGTATGGATGAAGGACTGGGGAAAATATGCTCTCTTTACTCAAAATATGCTTTATGCTTCAGCAGACGGGATTTATTGGGAGGGGGTAGAGCAGCCAGGCTTTGCTCTAACACCCCACGGTAATATGTTTGGTGGTGCTATTTATGTGCCGGGAGATGGCTTCTACGTGAAGGGGAACGGGTTTGTCTATTACGCTCCTTACTAAATACAACAACTTAAGAGAATGATATGACGTCCTTCACCGGGCGTTTTTTTAATAGATAAAACTTTTATGAAAGTGAGGGAAAGAACATGAGAGAGATTTGGAATGTTGTTCAGATAATATTTGCTGCCATCGGCGGATGGCTGGGCTGGTTTCTTGGAGGTTACGATGGGTTTTTATATGCTTTAATAGCTTTCGTTGTCATTGACTACATCTTAGGAGTCATGTGTGCCATCATTGAAAAACATCTATCCAGCGATGTAGGTGCTAGAGGAATTTTTAAGAAAGTGGTGATTTTTTCTTTAGTAGGAGTGGCCCATATCATCGACCAAAATATCATAGGTGATGGCAGTGCCATTCGAACTGCAGTTATTTTCTTTTATATGTCCAATGAAGGAATCAGCATCATTGAAAATGCCACAAGGCTTGGGCTGCCTATACCTAAGAAACTGGTAGATGTCTTAGAACAACTAAAAAGTGGAGGGGATAAGGATGGGAATAGATAACAAGGACTTATTTAAGCTACTTGGATAAAAATATATGAGATGCGTCTTTTTTGTTCGTAAATAAATTTAAAATACGCACCAAAAGGACGAGTTCAAATTTGCATTTACATTAAAATAAATAGAATATCTACTTTTTAAGGCACTTCAATGGAGGTGTCTTTTTTTGTACCCAAAATTTAAGAAAGAGAGGGATTAATGTGAATCTAAAAACCAAATTCATGACCAGAAATGACTGCTATACAGCAAATCGTAAGATCACACCAAAAGGTATTATGATCCACTCCACAGCCACGCCCGGAGTAATGGCAGGTGCTTGGTTTAGTAGGTGGAATAAGTCCTTTAGAGCCGGAGAGATTAACAGGCAGGTTTGTGTCCATGCCTTTTTAGACGATAAAGAAATATGGCAGTACCTGCCTTGGAACCACAGAGGGTGGCATGCAGGTGGCGCTGCCAATAATAGTCATATAGGGATTGAAATCTGCGAGCCGAGAGGACACTCCTATCAAGGATCCACTATGGTGAACTATGATGCAAAAAAGAATGAAGCCTACTTTAGAGCTGCCTGGAAAAATGCAGTAGACTTATGTGTTTTTCTTTGTAAGGAATATGGTCTGACGGAGAAGGATATCATAGGTCACGCTGAAGGTCATAGACAGGGTATAGCCAGTAACCATGCAGACCCCATGCACTGGTTTCCAAAGCATGGTGAGAGTATGGATACCTTTAGGGCTGCAGTAAAGAAAGGTCTTACAACAGGTATTTCTATTGATAGTGAAGATGATCTAGAAGCTGGAGATATTGTAGAAATTAAAGCCTCAGCTAAACGCTATTATCCAAATGGGCCTATTATTCCAAATTGGGTTAAATGGAACTATCATTTAATCACTCAAGATAAGTCTGGCAATAGGCCGGTTATTAAAGGTGGAAAAGAATGTGTTCTCTTAGGTAGGACCATTCTTAAAAGTAACATGGATGAAAAAGATGGCATTATGACCTGGGCAGATAAAGACATTTTAGATCTGGTGAGTAAAGGTGTAGAGGTAGAGCCTAAGCCTGAAACGAAAACTACTCAAAAATTCTATCGGGTCCAGGTAGGTGCCTTTAGTAAAAAAGAGAATGCTAAGGCGTTAATGGAGTGCCTTAAAAAGGCTGGATTTGATGCCTATATGAAATACGATTAAGATAAAATTTTTAAATTTAGAGCCGGTGTTATCCCCTTAGCATCGGCTTATTTTTATCCCTATATATAGTAGAAATGACTTGATAAATACTCGCTTCTGAGTGATATATGTAATACGCACAAAACTTGAAACCTTTGAAACAACAAGGTTTTGAGGATTATTATTTTTATCCTTTGCACTAAATAACTTGAAGAACATGACACGAGTTAAGGGATAAAAAGGGAAGGAGGAAAAAAGAATGAATCAGCAAAGAGTTAGAGAGATACCTCTGCAAAACTCAGTGGTATCAGTAATAAATGCAGGACTAGGATTAAATGATTTTAGACTTCAAAGAGAAGCAGTTAAACCCAAAGTGGCCTGTTACTGTAGGGTCAGCAGTGAAGAAGAGATTCGATTAGGCTCCCTTGAAAATCAAATCATTCATTACACCAACTATATCAGATCTAATCCTGAATGGATTTACGCAGGAGTTTATTCCGATAAAGGTAAGTCTGGAACAGATATGACCAAACGAATTGGTTTTAATCGGATGATTAGAAATGCCCTGAATGGAGAGATTGACCTGATTATCTGCAAATCCATATCTAGATTTGCACGGAATGTTGTGGACACAATGGATATTGTGAGACAGCTTACAGAAAAGGGTGTTCACGTAATCTTCGAAAAGGAGAGATTGAACACCAAAGACATGACCAGTTCACTGCTAATAAAAATCCTTGCAACTTTCGCTGAAGAAGAAAGCCGAGCTACATCGGAGAATATTGATTGGGCCTATACAAAGCGATTCGAGAGGGGTGAAGTTGTTGCGGGGCAGCTCTTTGGGTATGAGGTCAACAAGGATAAAGAATGGACCATTATTGAAAAAGAAGCTCAGATTGTAAGAGAAGCTTATGACCTTTTTCTTAGTGGGTATAACATGACAGAGATCGCAAGACATTTTATTAGAAGAGGATATAAGAAGCGTTCGGGTGAGATTGACTGGGATAACAATAACATCAGAAGCATGTTGACTAATGAAAGATATGCTGGTGATGCCCTTAGCAGAAAGACCTGTACACTGGATTTTAGAACCCATAAGACAGCTATCAATAAAGGTCATAAACCTCAGTATTATATAGAAGGCCATCATGAAGGCATCGTTTCAAAAGAAGACTATGAAAAGGTTCAAGAAATATTAAGGGTTAATAAATCTGAATTTAACAGGAGTGAGTATGAAAAAACACCATTTACTAGCAGAGTAATATGTACTCATTGCGGAAAGAACTTTCATCGCTTCGGTAAAAACCTAGAGAAAACAATGTGGCGATGTTCATCCAATAAAAAAAGCGAGCTACTTTGTGAAGCAGACCCTATTGAGGAAAATGAAATTGAAAAGCTGCTAAAGGAAGGTTTTGAAAAGCGCTACAGCATCAATCAAAGAACCAACGATGGATTATTGATTAAGCAGCTGACGAAAGAATTATCCAGTGCTGAAGCTGTAAGGGAACGAGAGCAAAACCTACTGCGAGTTGAACTTGAAAAGTGCTTGATAGCAGAGAATAAGGCTATTCTTCAAAATCATGATACTGAGGCGTTAAAAGAAAAGCGACAAGAAATTGAAAAAGAAATCGCAAAAAAAGCTAAGCTATGGGAAGACTTCGATAAGGACTATGAATTTAGGGAATCTTCGCTAAACCGATTAAAAGAATTAAAAGGTTCTGATAAAGCAATTAATCAAATACTAGACATCTCTTTTATGAGAGCGTGGGTGATTCACATCAAAGTGGAGTCACCTTTTTTATTTACCATCAAATGGATTGACGGGAAGGAGACGGTAGTCGGAAGGTTTAGGGGAGGTTATCAGGATGGAAGGAAGTAGAAACATATCGACGATGAATCCTCGGGTTAGGGTAATCCCTGCAAATATGAATAACCCTGATTATAGAAGAAATGAAGAGCGAAAAATCAAAGTAGCAGCCTATGCCAGGGTATCCACCCATGAAGAGGAACAACAGTCCAGTTACAAGCTACAGGTTTCTTACTTTAAAGAATACATTGAGAAACGAGAAGGCTGGGAGCTTTATAAGGTCTACAGCGATGAAGGTGTTACTGGAACCAATACGAAATACAGAACTGGATTTAATCAAATGATACAAGATGCCAAGGAAGGAAAATTTGATTACATCATCACAAAATCCATCAGCCGATTTGCAAGAAATACCCTGGATTGTTTAACCTATGTGAGGATGCTTAAAAGTCTGGATAAGAGGGTCGGGGTGATTTTCGATCGTGAAGGCATCGACAGCCTTGACTCAAAATCTGAAGTCCTACTCACAATAATTTCTAGCATAGCTGAGGAAGAGTCCCGTACAATAAGTGCTAATGTTAGCTGGGGTGTCCAAAAGAGGTTTTCTCAAGGAATACCTCATATTCCAACAACCTACTTCTTAGGCTATGACGAGGACGAAGAAGGAAATCTTATTATAAATGAAGAAGAAGCAAAAACCGTAAGGCGAATCTTTCAAGAGTTTATCTCTGGAAAAGGGTCGGTGCAAATAGCAAAGGGCTTAACAAAAGACAAAGTAAAAACTGCAAGGGATAATACCAAATGGACCAGTGATTCCGTTTTGAAAATACTTCGAAATGAAAAATTCTGTGGTCATGCACTTTGTCAGAAGTCAGTGACCCTTGACCCTTTAACCCATAAGCGAGTAAGAAATAAAAACCATAAACCGCAGTACTTTATACGGAACAATCATCCTGCGATTATTTCTGAAGAAGATTGGAATTATGTACAAAAGGAACTGGATAGAAGAGGTAAAATGAAGCACGATCCTGATGGAAAATACCATAGAACCTATAGTGGAAAGGCACCATTTTCAAATATGCTTTACTGCGGGGGGTGTGGAATGCCGGTTCATAGAAGGCGAATTACATCAAAGAAAGATGGTAAACCCTACAAGTTCACCGTTTGGCACTGCAGACTGGCGGCCCAAAAAGTAGAAGCTGACTTTGACTGCCGTTCAAAGTATGTTTGGGAAGAGGTTATAGAAGCAGCATATAACAAAATGCTTCTAAAAATGACGGAGGAAATTGACCTTATAAAAGCTGAGGGAGAGGAAGCCATTGAGGATGTAAGTTTAACATATGATGAAAAAGAAAGGCTCAAAGAACTTGAAGAAATTATCGATAGAATTAACGACCGCATAAGTGAAATGGCCATGAGAGAAAGTATTACCAATGACCCAATCTATGATGCAACTCTTAGAAATATGATTTATGAATCCCAAATCTACCAGCAGGAACATGAAGCACTTGTCAAAAGCCAGGACGAAGAAATCTATATGAGGCAGAATTTAGAAGCCTTAATAACATATCTTGAAAACCAAAGTAGCTTTGAAACCTTTGATGCCACTGAATTTAAAAAGCTTGTTGAAAGAGGCATTCTCCATAAAGGTTATGAGATTGAATTTATTTTTAAATGTGGAGTTAAAAGAATGGCTCACGGATGGAGACGTGGGAAGAACGAGTAGCGTTCATTGAAAAAAAGTTATATTAAAATCGATTAATTAAAACATTACTTCTTTGCCTTATGAAGATAGTACTTGCAATAGTTTTGCGCCCATGCAAACATTAGAACCAAGTACAATTTTTAAAGGGAAAGGAGTTTTTAAATGGACCAAATAGATAAAAGCTTGTGGATCAATAAGTTATGGGATCCTTTAAAAAAGATAGATGATAGTCCGCTTTATAGCAAACGTGAAGGAATCAAAGTAGCAGCCTATTGTAGGGTGAGTCTTGATTCACGGGGAATGTCCCATTCATTGGAAAGTCAAGTAAGCCACTACACCCATGTGATAAATAGCAGGGACAATTGGACCTTTGTTGGTATTTATTTTGATGATCTAGTTACAGGAAGAAAAGCTTCATTAAGACGTGGATTCACTCGGATGCTCAGACACTGTGAAGAACATAGGATTGATCTGATTCTCGTCAAAAATGTATCCCGTTTTTCAAGGAACACGCAGGAGTTAATTGAAGTCATAGAAAGACTCAAGGAACTAAAGGTCACTGTCTATTTTGAAGCGGAAAATATTACAAGCACCAGAAGCGATACCACATATCTTCTTAAAACCTATGCCAGCATTGCCCAAGGAGAGCTTGAGGCTACTTCTCAGGCTATAGAATGGGGTCATGAAAAAAGAATAATGAAGGGCAAGGTTAATATCGGGCACACATACGGCTATGATAAAACAAAAGTTGGTATTGAGACAATTATTACAATCAACGAAGAGCGGGCCCACGTTGTTAGACAGATTTATCAATTGTATCTTGATGGGATGGGCTGCAAAGCTATTGCGGCTGAGTTAACCAGGAGAAGAATCAGGACCTATTTTGGCAAGGAACTGTGGGGGTCACAAACAGTTGATTCAATTTTGTCCAATATTTCTTATACCGGAGATGTAAAAGCTAGAAAAAATACAAGAGATCTGATGAGTAATAAAATACGTTCATCGGAAGGTATTAGGGACCAATATTTGATTGAAAATCATCACCCGCCGATTATCGGAAAAGAAGTATATGAGTTGGTTCAAGAAAAAAGATCAACTAAAAAGAAAGGTTCGCATCCCAAAACTCACAGAGAGAATCCTTTACTAAACCGTGTTAGTTGTGGGAATTGCAATCGTAGCTTAAGAAGAAGTAGCAACAGATCTTGGGACTATTTTAGGTGTTTTACTGCAGCAACAGACAAAGCCCTCTGCGCAACACCAACGATTAGAGAAGATGCCATGTCTACATTTATGCTTGGGGCATTTAAGGAACGGTTTGATGTGAAAGATAATAAGATTATAAAAATTCTTCAGAGAATGTTGATTAGAATAAACCAGAATGACTACTTTGAGTTTCATCGCCTTAAGGCCTTGACTCAGATTCAATTGGCTAAAAGGTTGAAAGGTATTAAGTTTACAGATGAAGCCATTAGTCAGATGGAAAGAGATTATGAGAAATTTGAGAAGCAACTTGTAGAAATTGAAGATGATAGGAAGTTTCGGCTTGGTTCCATAAAGTGGCTTGAGAATATTAAAAGCTTTGATGAATTTGAAGAGTGGGCCACTATTGAATATATGAGGGCTTGGATCATTAGGGTGGTCATTTACTCAAAAGAAGATTACAAAATTTATTGGATTGATGGTAAAGAGACAGAAGTAGGTAAATGTATATCCATAAAACCAAATACTAAAGAGCCACTTCCAGAGTTACAACCTAAAGGGGAGTTATTGGTTCAAAAAGACCATGAAATTGAGGTAATGAAAAATATCCAAATCACCTCGGAGAAAGGTGGTAATCAAAATAGCGTAGACGAGGAGGACAGGAAGATGCTAGCAGAAAGAAAACTTGAACCAAATTTGATGGTTAAAAATATTCAAAAGCAATTAAGCAATTCTGTGGTGATGCGGACGAGTGTACCTGTTGTAAGAGAAAAGAAATTAAAAGTAGCTGCATATGTACGAGTTTCAACAGAACTTGAGCAGCAAAAAACAAGTATCAAGACTCAATATTCATATTATCTGTACCTTATCCTCAAGGACCCACGCTACATCTTAGCCGATATCTATATAGATGATGGTAAAAGTGGAAGAACAACTGAAAGAAGGCCTGAGTTCAAGCGCTTGATGGAAGATTGTAAAGCGGGAAAAGTGGACTTGATTATTACAAAATCACTGTCTCGATTTGCCAGAAATACTGTCGATACATTAACCTATTTAAACATGTTGAAGAGCCTAGATCCACAAGTCGATGTTTGGTTCGAGCGTGAAAATCTGCGGAGCCTTGATGATAAGAGTAATGTGCTTATCAGTCTATTATCTGCTCTTAGTCAAGAAGAAAGTGTTAATATAGGAGAAGCTATTGCTTGGGGTAAAAGAAGCCTAGCGCAGAGGGGCATTGTAAACCCGGGAAAGATTGGATATGGCTTTCAGTATGGAAAAAACAAAGAGTGGTTGATTAACGAAGAGGAAGCAGAGATAGTGCGGTTGATATACAATGAATATGAAGCAGAAAAGCGAATTTCTAGGGTTAAAGATTTATTAATCTCAAAGAATATCCCTACTCCTGATAGAAAAAAAAGATGGCATGAGACTACCATTAAAAGGATATTAACTTCAGAAATATATCGTGGTAATTACATCTATCAAAGATACCATACGGGGTTTACATTAGCGAATGAGCGGGTGAAGAATACAGGGGAGCTACCCATGTATTTTATTGAGAATCATCATGAGGGGATAATAGATTCTGCTCAATGGGACAGAGTACAAAATATAATAGACGAATCTGAAAAAAGACGGAAGGAAAATATTCAGGAGTATCCAGAGGATGGGGGTAAGAATGAAGCTTTCAATAAAAAGTTATATTGCAGCAAATGTGGCAGTGTAGTAGGCTATGTTAGGGCTATCAGAAGAGAGAGGAAAAGTTACGAAATGAGATGGTGGCGTTGTCATCAAGCATTAAAAGGATACTGCGATGTACCATATATGAGACAAGAATACATTGAAGAAAACTTCTCTCAGCTTTTATTGGATATTAAGTTTAATCCAGCATTTGATGATTATATTCGTTCTTTTATGGAGAACTTAAGGATTAAGCCAGAAGAAGAAAAACAAAGAGATGAGCTGAAGGAAGAAAAGGAAAAACTCAATATGCGGTTATATCAAGCGGTGGAAAATGAACTTGGTAAAAATGGTAAAGATGCAAAACTTGTTGATTATTTGACTGATGAAATAATGAAGATAAGAGCAGAGCTTTCAAATTATACAGAGATAGAAGAACAGTTAGAAGCGATAGAAGTGGAAATAATAAGTCTTAGAAAGGCTTTAGAAGGTTTAAAAGACAAAAGAAAAGATCCTCTTGGGTATTACCAATATACACTTGAATTTCAGTTAGAGTTGTTTGAGCGGTTTATTGAAAAAGGAATCGTTTTAGAAGATGGTCAAATTACCTATCAATTTATTTCTGGCTTTGAATGGGAAGTTCCTATAAACTATAGATCTTTCCAGGAACAGATAAGAATAAAAAGAGCGGCAAAACGAGCTACTGAAAAAGAAGCCTTTTTAAATGGACCGGAGGTAAGAGATTTGTTGAAATTTTGCAGAGAACCCAAATCCTTAACTGAAATGAAAGAGTATCTACCAAAGTATGTCAACAATGATACTTTCAAAAGGGCTATTGTAATCCCATTAATGGAAAAAGGGGTTTTAAAACAAACATTGCCGGATCAACCGAGTAGCAGACTTCAGAAATATTATTCAGTAAAAAAGTAGTAATGCTTTTTTATAAATGGAACAGTATTCTTTAAAAATAAAGAAAAACAAGACAAAATTAAAAAAACATAATGAAACCCACTGAGTTGCCTGATAGGAGTAATCAAGCTACTTGGTGGGTTATTTTTTATTTATAAATAAAATTGAAAGCAAAATAGAAATGCCTTAAAATGTTGATACAACAGCATTAACCATTGATAAAAATGTAATTCTATGTAGAAAGATAGGGTTATATGGTATACAATATAAGTTAGGAGATTTTAAAATTAAATTTTTGGAATCAATTGATACCAAAATTATTGACCTTGACCATGGGGAGTGTTATAATAAAGATGAGCAAGATAACAGAAGTTAAAAGAAAAGAATCCAAACTAGAAGTTCAGACCTATATAGATAGATTAAAATATGCAATCAAGAGTGGTTCTGTGACCATTAATTTTCAAAAAGACAGAAATGTTGATCAGGGCCGTAATAAGAAATATACAAATAGATATACTATGGGACAATTATTTCCTGATGAAGATGAGGTTGAAGCATTAAAAAGGGAGTTGTCACTTCTTACTGTTGAGGAATACATTGAAACAGTGAAGGATACAAGATTTCCCAAACGGAGTGAAATGAGAGTCTTTGGGAAACAATATTCAGGAGATGACGTATATATTAAGATACGAGTAGAATTGGTTAGTATTGCCCATGCTAGCGGAGATAGTTTTATAATGGTGATGTCATTCCACTACTCTGAGTGGGATTTCAAAGAAAGTGACTTTCCATATAAGAAAGTTTGAGGTGAGAAAAATGAAAACAATTAAAAAAGAAAAGAAATTATGTCTCATCTGTATGGAAGAGCATGAAGTGCAAACAGTTATCCTAGAGGATATAGAAGAGTTTAAAGGTGAAGAAGTATCCTTTGATGCAACATATGAGTATTGTGCTCATGCAGATGAATATCTTGAAACAGAAGATATGATCAAGGCTAATAGCCTAGCGATGAAAGATGCTTATAGAGAAAAAGTAGGTCTATTAACCTCTCAAGAAATCATTAGGATTAGAGACAAGTATGAAGTAAGTCAAAAGGACTTTTCAGAAATCCTAGACTGGGGAAGAGCTACAATTACAAGATATGAAAACCATCAAGTCCAGGATCGTGCTCATGACGATGTACTAAGAAAAATCGATTCAGATCCTAAATGGTTTCTACAAATGTTAACTAGAGCTAAAGGTAAAATCTCCGATAAAGCCTATGACAAATATCATAAATCAGCAAGCACAGAGTTCAGAAGAATGAAAAATCGTTACTTGATGGATTCGATTCAAGCCCTATATGCTGATTTTGTTGATGACATTATAACCGGTGGGGTAGAATTGAATTTGAATAAAGTGATAGAAATCATTAATTATTACGCTTCAAAAGTTTCCAGTCTTCACAAAGTAAAGTTAATGAAGATGCTATGGTATGGAGATAGTGTTAGCTATAAAAGAAGAGGAAAATCTATAACTGGCCTAGTGTATAACGCTTTACCTATGGGTGCAGTACCAGAAGGATATGAACAGATTTTAGATTTGGATGGCGTGGAATTTGAAACAGTTCTATATGATTTAGATCGTATGGGCTATAAGTTTTACCCGGTGGAAGGTTTTCAAATCAAAGAACTAACTCCTGAGGAAATTGAAATATTGGATACAGTTATAGCAGAAGTTGGGCATTTAAACTCCCAGGAGATTATAGATAAAATGCATGATGAAGATGCATATAAATGCACAGGTAGGAATTGTACAATTCCCTTTTCTTATGCAGAAAAGCTTTCAATCCATTAAAAAAGTTTAGCTCATCACAATGTGGTGGGCTTTTTATTTTGCTTAGCAAAAGTAACCCGCCAAGAAGGTATCTAGGATCGGTAAAGTCCCGAACTTAGACTGAATCTTGGTGGGTTTGCTGCTTTTCTTTAAAAAATAGGTTTATAAGCGATTTTAGGGGATAAAGCTTAAAGACGAACTACAGGACCTAATTTCTAAAAAAAGCCGTTATAGGGCAAACTGAAGGCTCGTTTTTTGAAAAGACCTTTTTAAATTTGCTGATTTTGTGTATGGATAGTATTAATTTTATAAAACACATCTTATAAATTGCTCTACGAGTATATACAGAAACCAAAGTTCAACTCATCACATTCGTTGTGGTGGGTTTCTTTTTTTGTCCAAAATCACCTTTTTATTGACATTCTTCTGTGTATTGGGTTTCCTTTTTATCCTTTTAGATTCGAGGTGAGAAGGAAGAAATCGATACTGCTGAGAAAGATGGAGAAATTTTGTTAACAGTTTATAGTGCTCTTGCTCAAGAAGAATCAAGGAGTTTAGGAGAGAATATATCGTGGGCAAGAAGGAAAGTAGCGGAGCGTGGTTTAGTTAAAGTCTCTGTGCTGCCATATGGATATACTTCACAAAATGATGGAAGCTGGGAGATTGATGAAGATAAGGCGAAGGTCATTAGAAGGATTTACAATGATTATCTAGCGGGAGAAAGCATGCTTAAAATATCAAATGAACTAACTCGTGATGGAATTCTAAGTCCTAGGAATAATAAAACCTGGGGGCAAACTACAGTGCTTAAGATTCTCAACAATCAAGCGTATAAAGGGGATTTGTTGTATCAGAAAATGTACACAAGCGATACAATCTCAGGAAGTAGAGTGAAGAATAATGGTGAACTTCCCATGTATTATGTAGAAAGCAATCATCCAGCTATTATTGAAAAGGAAAAGTGGGATGAGGTTGAAAAATTAATTCAAGAAAATCATATTGAAGCCAAAATCGATCAGCGTAAAAAAAGACATCCCCATCATAGAAAAGAATTTTTTAAAGTGTTTGTTTGTGGGAACTGTGGCTGCCCGGTTATTCATGTGAAAAGTCTAAGTGGAGGAGAAAAACATTATTGGCGTTGTAGAGCAGCAGTTAAGAAGAATCATACAGAACCTTGCAGTGTGAAGGGAATTCGTGAAGAAAATATAGAGCACACTTTTATGGTAATGCTCCAGGAGATGAAGGAACCAAAGAGGCTATCGGAATTGGTAAACGAAGCTTTAGAGGATATCGGTTTAAAGCCATATGAAATAAAACAGCTTGAGTGGCTTGAAACAGAAATTGAAAACTGCTACCAGAACCTTTATGCTACGGTAGAAGAGGGTAAGAAACATGGAGAAGATACTGAAGCAATCAAAATCATTACAGATTATATCATGGAACTGCATGGTAAGATCCGAGACTTTGAAGAACGTCAGGAAAAGGTGAAGGATATAAAAGAAGAACTGAAATGGTTAAGAAAAGAACTATTGACTTTAGAGGCTTTTAATCCTAAGAAGGAAAGGGTTTCATTTAGAGGTGATGTTTTTTCAAGGTTGGTAGAATCGGGTACTTTCCTCCCGGATGGTGTGATTGAATATAAACTGAGTATTGGGATTAAGTGGATCGCAAAAGACAATCGTAAGCAACATTGGAAGCTACCGATGAAAACAAAATAAAATTGAAACCCACTGAGTCGCCAGATTACGATGATCAAGCTACTTGGTGGGTTTCTTTTTATTTCAAACAAACGGAGCCAAGCTAGAATTATATCCGCATATTGCAAGGACTCTAGAGATAACTAATAAGAAAAGAAGAAACAATAAAATCCCATTGATTAGTGTTGATTAGAATTTCATATTGACGAAAATAGTTTAATAATGTATAGTTATTTATGAACACAAAAGACTCCATTAATCAAGGGTTTTGACAAATCAATCAAACCGTAGTATAATTAATGTATAGTAAAAGTAGTGTTCGCATAAAATATTAATGATCATACTCCGGTGACCTACGGGCCCGGGGTTTTTATTTTGGGTGATAATATGGATAAGTTATTTTCAACAATTGAAGATCAGATTAAGAAATTAGACTCTAGAGGACTGAATGTATCGGACCCTGGGGTTAAAGGTGTTCTTGAAAAGGAGAACTACTATAATGTAATCAATGGCTATAAAGAGCTTTTCATTGATAAGACTTACACAGGACCTGATGAAAAGTACAAGGATGGTGCTGATTTCAATGAATTATATAGTCTTTACCTATTTGATCGAGAGTTGAAAAACATATTCATTAAATATATATTAGAAATCGAAAACAATGTAAAAGCAGTGCTTTCTCATGATTTTTCTAAAAAGTATGGGCATGATAATTATTTAAAGATATCCAATTTTGATATTTCAGTTAAGCCTTGGGAAAAAAAGACTGCTGCTCAAAAGATTGGGGAAGTTGCAAGCTTAATAGCAAATATGCAAAGAGATATTTCTAGGCAACTCTCGAAAAATAATCCTATGATTTCTCACAACATGCTAACCTATGGTTATGTACCTTTATGGGTGTTGGTGAATTCACTTACATTAGGTACAATAAGTGTTTTTTATAGTTACTTAAAACAGAAAGATCAAAATGATGTGGGACGAAAATTTAACTTAAGGCCCGATGAGATGACAAAGATATTATTTGTTCTCACTATATACAGAAATGCGTGTGCTCATGATGAGAGGTTTTATAATCTTAAAGCTTTGAAAAATGATACAAAGCCAAACATGATAAAAACAAATGATATTCATTATAAACTAAACATACCTAAAGATAAAAGCAATAATCCAATATATGGGAAGAACGATTTGTTTTCAATTATGATAATAAGTAAACTTATTTTGCATGAAGACACATTTGGCAAATTCGCAGAACTTGTGAAATCTGAAATAGCTAACTTGTCCGGGAGGCTAAAGACGATAAGTATCAAAGACGTACTTGAAGAGATGGGGTTCCCGTTGAATTGGTATGATATTAAAGATATATAAATTGAATAGAAATAAATGCTAAAGACTTAATAATGGTTTTTAGCATATTTTTTTGGGGTAGAATCTCAAAAATAAAAAGCTCCATCCGGTTTTGGATAGAGCTACGAACTTCTTTATTTATTAAGGGCCAATTACCTAAGAGGAGCGTAATTCGAACTTAGTTCGAATTATAATGCAGTTGTATACACTTGTCAAATATGCGAATATTCTGAAAATATTATGTAATTACAAAGGATTCAGGTTAAAAACAGTAGTCTCCAGAGCTTGTTTTGGCCGCTTTAATTTAGAATTCATTTATAGCCGATTTGTGGCACTTTTATTAATTGTGGAACTGTGGGTCGAAATTTTAATTTAAAACGCTTACAGGGCAAAATAAAACGTGGATTTTTTTCAAGCCGAAGAAAAATCGGTATGAAATAGAAGTATTTATAGTAATTAAAGTTTGATTCGTTAAAATCATCGATTAAAAAGTGGATATGAGAAAACACATATATTAATAGAAGGAACTTGAAATTGAAATACATATATATATAATAGAAGAAAATTGTTTTAGATAGACCTTGCAGGAGTATTTTAGAATTATTGATATAATTAGCACGTAAAAATAAAAGCGCTTAAAGAGTACATAGAGGAATCAAGTTTTCAGCTCATCACGTTGTGGTGGGCTTTATTTTTTTGCCTTTTTCCAAGTTAGCCTTTCCTCATAGTGAATAGAGCTACTATATGTTGTGGTCTGGAAAGATAAATCAAATATATATGTACAAAATGTGCCTGAGTAATCCTTCTCGTATCATGGCGTTCTGAGTGATATATGTAGTACGCAAAATTCCCTAAAGCACTGATATGAAGGGGTTTTGGCATTATTATTTTTTCTCTTTGGCTCTTTATAAATGACGCAACATGATGCGAGTCAAGGGATAAAAAGAAAGGAGGAGAATTACATGAGCTTTCAGCAAAGCCAGATAACAGAAATACAAAAACCATCGGTATCCGTCATCAATGCAGGACCTGTGTTAAATGATTTCAACCCTCTAAAAGAGACGGTCAAACCTAAGGTAGCTTGTTACTGCAGAGTGAGCAGTGAAGAAGAACTGCGTCTAGGCTCCCTTGAGAATCAAATCATTCATTACACCAATTACATCCGATCCAAGCCTGAGTGGATTTATGCAGGCGTTTACTCGGATAAAGGAAAGTCTGGAACCGATATGACCAAACGAATTGGTTTTAATCGAATGATTCGAAAAGCAATGAATGGAGAGATAGACATCATTATTTGCAAGTCGATTTCACGCTTTGCAAGAAATGTCGTCGACACATTGGATATTGTAAGACAGCTTACGGAAAAGGATATCCAGGTTATTTTTGAAAAAGAAAGGCTTAATACTAAGAATGTGAGCAGCTCACTACTCATTAAAATATTAGCCACATTTGCTGAAGAAGAAAGCCGAAGCACATCGGAGAACATTGAATGGGCTCTCAGGAAAAGATTTGAAAGAGGCGAAGTGATGGCTGGTCAATTATTTGGCTATCAAATCACGAAGGATAAAGAATGGGCCATTGTAGAAAGTGAAGCAAGAATTGTAAGGGAAGCCTACTCCCTTTTCCTTAAAGGGAGTAACATGGCGGAAATAGCCCGACACTTCATCAGAAGCGGCTATAAAAAAAGGTCAGGAGAAATTGACTGGGACAGCGCGAATATCCGAAGCATTTTAACCAATGAAAGGTACACAGGAGATGCTCTTAGCAGAAAGACCTGCACCCTGGATTTTAGAACCCATAAGACGGTGATCAATAAAGGTCATAAACCTCAGTATTATGTGGAAGATCATCATGAGGGCATTGTGTCAAAAGAAGAATTTCAGAAGGTTCAAGAAAAAATAGCGGCAGATAATAACAAAGCCACGCCAAAAGGTGCTTATGAGAAAACTCCTTTTTCCAGTCGTATTATTTGCTCTAGCTGCGGAAAAAACTACCACCGGTTTGGCAATAAAGCAAAAGTCGTTCGATGGAGATGCGCATCAAACAGTAAGAGCCACCTTCTCTGTAAGGCAAAGCCCATAGAAGAAGCAAAAATCGAGGCACTTTTAGTTGAAGGGTTTGAGAAAAGATATGATACCGAAAAAAGAATCAATGATGGGCTTCTTATTAAGCAGCTAATCAAAGAGCTTTCCAGTGCTGAAGCAGTGAGAGAAAGGGAACAGAACCTGCTGCGGGTGGAGCTTGAAAAGCGCTTAATAGCTGAAAACAAGGCGGTTTTAAGTAACCAGGACACCGATAAAGTTAAAGCAAAGAGAATGGAAGTGGAAGAGAAAATAGCAGTAAAAACAAAGCTTTGGGAGGACTTCGATAAAGATCATCATTTTAGAGAAGCTTCCCTAAAAAGGTTAAAAGCCCTTAAGGGTTCGGATAAAGCCATTAATCAAATACTGGATATCTCTTTTATAAGAGCATGGGTGATTCACATCAAAGTGGAGTCACCTTTTTTATTTACCATCAAATGGCTTGATGGGGAAGAGACCGTCGTAGGTCAACTGAAAGGAGGGTTGTATGATGGCGCAAAATAGGAACTCTTCAGGCCTGAATCCAAGGGTTCGGATGATACCAGCCAATATGAACACTCCCAGAAGAGGCGAAGGAGAAGAAGAACAAAAGACCAGAGTGGCTGCCTATGCTAGGGTATCAACCCTTGAAGAAGAACAGCAATCGAGTTATCAGCTGCAGGTTTCCTACTTTGAAGAATACATTGAAAGGAAGCCAGACTGGGAATTATATAAAGTGTATAGCGATGAAGGTGTGACGGGGACCAACACAAAATACCGAACTGGATTTAACGAGATGATCAAAGATGCGAAGGAAGGGAAATTTGATTATATCATCACCAAATCCATAAGCCGATTTGCAAGAAACACTCTCGACTGTTTGACCTATGTACGAATGCTTAAGAACCTGGATAAGCCGGTGGGCATTATATTCGATAAAGAGGGGATCAATACATTAGACTCCCAGTCTGAAACGATTCTAGTCGTGATCGCTTCTGTTATGGAGGAGGAAAGCCGGACCATCAGCGCCAATGTAAGCTGGGGTGTTCAGAAAAGATTTTCACGAGGCATTCCCCATATACCGACAACCTACTTCCTGGGATATGATGAGGATGAAGAAGGGAATCTTGTGATCAATGAAGAGGAAGCAAAAACCGTCAGAAGGATTTTCAAAGAATTTCTTGGCGGCAAAGGCACCCCTTTAATCGCAAAAGGGCTCACGAAGGACAAGCGAAAAACCGCTAGAGGAAATACCAAATGGACCAGTGATGCGGTTCTTAAGCTTATAAAAAATGAAAAGTATTGTGGCCACGCCCTTTGCCAAAAATCCGTTACCCTGGACCCTTTGAGCCATAAACGGGTGAGAAATAAAAACCATAAGCCTCAATATTTCATAAGAAACCATCACCCACCCATTGTTTCGGAAGAAGATTGGAATACCGCTCAAAAGGAACTGGAACGAAGAAGCAGGATGCGTCACGATCCTGATGGAAAGTACCGAAGTTGCTATAGCAGCAAGGCCCCATTTTCTAACATGCTGTTTTGTGGAGAATGTGGGGTTCCGGTGCATCGAAGACGCCTTTCATCAAAAAAAGATGGAGTGCCCTATAAATTTACGGTTTGGCAGTGTAGAGTGTCGGCCATGAAAATAGAAGCTGATTACAAATGCTCTTCTAAATATATATGGGAAGAGGTAATTGAGCGGGCCTATAATGAAATGCTCTTAAAAATGACAAAGGAAATCGATGTGATTCGGGCTGAAGGTGAGGCAGCGATTCAAGAAGTCAGTCTTTCCAAAGAAGAAAATGAGAGGCTAAAGGAAGTTGAAGAGACCCTTGAACGAATCAGCGACCAGATTAGTGAAATGTCCATGAGAGAGAGCATGACCAACGATCCAATCTACGATGCGACCCTTAGGAACCTGATTTATGAGTCACAAATCTACCAGCAAGAACAAGAGAATCTACAGAAAAATAAAGAAGAAAGCATCTTCATGAAAAAGAATCTGGATATTCTTCTAGACCATTTGAAGAGCCTTAGAGATTTTGAGACCTTCGATGGAAAAATGTTTAGAGAGATGGTGGACCGGGGCCTGATTTATGATCACTATAAGATGGAATTTATCTTTAAATGCGGGATCAAGAGAAAAGCCTACGGCTGGAAACGAGGGAAAAAACCGGTGGAAAACTTGGAGGACCATGTTATAGACTAACCAAAAGAAAAAGCGTTGATTAAATAACTCCTTAATCCTTTAGAGATAGTACTTGCAATAGTTTGGCACCAATGCAAACATTACAAGCAAGTACCATTTATATAAGGAAAGGAGTTTTTTTATGGATGAAAAAGATAAAGCCATGTGGGTGCACACCCTTTGGGACCCCCTCGATGAGATGCACCAAAGTCCATTAAACAGTAAAAAAGAAGGCATTCGCGTAGCAGCTTACTGCAGAATTAGCAAAGGAAACACCAATTATAGATCTCTTGAAAATCAAGTAAGCTACTACAGTAATTACATTTACAATAAACCAAACTGGAAATTTGTCGGAGTGTATATTGATAATCAAATATCTGGTGGAACGATTGAGCATCGGCCTGGATTTAAGCGAATGCTTAGGCATGCCAAAGAAGGCCGCATTGATCTGATTCTTACCAAGAGCATAGCCAGATTTTCCAGAAATACCAAAGAAACATTAGAAGTGATTCAACAGCTAAAAGAAGTCGGCACGACCATATATTTTGAACGTGAAGGGGTGGAGGTGTCTAAGGGACTAAGTTCACTGGTTTTGGAAACTCATGCAGCTTTGGCTCAGGACTTTATGGAAGGGGTTTCAAACCTCGTAAAGTTTTCTTATCAGAAACGCCTCACTGAAGAGCGTCCTTATTTTCATGAGATGTATGGTTATGACATTGTTGTGCCTGGTAGTAAAGACATGGTGAAGATCAACGAAGAAGAAGCGGAAGTAGTCAGGTGGATTTTTAGTCAGTTTATTGGTGGCGCCACATATGCTGATATCACCAGAGAACTAATTCAACGGGGGATTAAAACGAAAAAAGGAAATGATCGCTGGTCTAACACACAAATTAGGAAAATCATCAATGCAATAGGATATACAGGAAACAAGCTTGTAAATTCAAGAAAAAAAGATCTTCTTACCGGAAAGATAACGGATAGCGGTTCTTTAGAAAATCAGTATTTAATAGAAAATAGTCATCCGGCGATTATATCGATGGATGTGTTTAATAAAGCCCAAGAATATGTTAATTCAGCTAAAAGGTCTAGGATGAAAAGCAAAGCCATTGTAAGAAACCCGATGAAAGGCCGAATTAACTGTGGTCGATGCGGGGAAGTTGTTAGGCGAAAAAATGAATATCGATATGGATGTGTGTATACAGAGGCCAGCGTTAAGCTTTGTGACTTGGAATTTATAAAAGCATATGACTTTGTTGCTATGGGCTTAAGAGGTTTATTTGAACGCATGATGGGCCTAACTGTTATAGCAAGTAAAAGCAGCAAAAACATCACCTATCAGATAGTAGATCCCCATGGTAGAGATGAGAACACTTTGAAAGAAGATTTTCGTCTGATGCTTAGAGATCTTGAGAGAATTCTTGTTAGGGTCAATCAAAATGATCATTTTGAATTCCATAGATTAAGGTATTTCACGGACATTGAAATTGCAAAGAAGCAGAATCAGGTTGACCGAGTTGAGCAGATACAGAATGAATTTGACACATTTGAAGAAAAGACCAGCTGTATTGAAAGAGATAGAGAGTATAGGAATGACGCGATTATTTGGCTAAAGACCATAAGAGGGATAGATCACTTTATTAAGTCTGCAACAATTGAACTGGTTAGGGCATGGATGACAAAGCTAACAATTTACTCAGGGTCGGCCTATGTGATCCAGTGGATTGATGAAAAAACTATTACTATTGGGGAAGAAGAAATCCCCGATATTATAAAAGCTGCAGAAGCGAAACGACAAGAGCGGGAAAAAAGAATTAAAGAGCAAAATAGACCGCTGATAAATGAACTTGTAAATTCTGAAGCATTAAACCGAAACGTTGCCAATACTGAAAGGCCCAAAGAACAAAGGAAGGAGGATAAGATAATGGAGTCCAAAGCCATAACGGCTGAACCCAATACTTCTTTAAATGCGTATAGGAATAAACCGATGAGAGATGTTGTTGTCCTAGATCGAGGCTTAACCATTAAAGATCTTGGTGATTTAAAGAAGAATATTCTAAAGAATAGAATGCTTGAGCTAAAGCAAGAAGAGAAAAAGAGACTTAGAGTTGCTGCCTACTGCAGAGTTTCAACAGAGATGGATGAACAAAAACTCTCCCTGCAAACGCAACTTGCATATTATAACTACAAAATACTGTCCAATCCTTCCTGGGAGCTTGCCGGAATCTATGCGGACGAAGGGGTATCCGGAACCAAGACAGAATTTAGGGATAGTTTTAACCGGATGATCGATGACGCCAAAAAAGGCAAGATCGATATGATTATCACTAAATCGATCTCTCGATTCAGCAGGAATGTTGTGGATGTCTTGGGGACATTAAAAATGCTCAATGATTTAAAACCAGCCTGTGTATGCTACTTTGAAAAAGAAAACTTGAAGAGCAATGATTTAAACTCCTCATTAATCTTGTCGCTGATGGCAACCGTCGCAGAAGAAGAGATTGTGTCATTATCCAATAGCATCACCTGGGGGATCCAAAGTCTTGCTCAAAGAGGGACCATTAGTCGAAGGACGGGTATGTACGGATACACCATTGATAAGAACAGGGAGTGGCACATTGTTGAAGAAGAGGCTAAAGTGGTTCGATTGATGTATGGACTGTTTAATGATGGGAAAACCATATATGAGATTATTGATCACCTGAAAGCAATGGGCATTGAGAGCCCCACGGGCAGTGAGCTTTGGAATTACAATACGATCCGACAAATGTTGAAAAATGAGAAATACCTGGGCGACTATGAATTTCAAAAATACTTTACCAAGAATGTCGGTGGCAAACAAAAAGTTAATACTGGGCAGGTGCCGAAGTACTATATAGAAGAGCATCATCCGGCCATCGTAGATCGGCAGGCATTTGAAAATGCTCAGGCACTTTTCGAAGATAGAAAAAGGGAACCCGTCCAAAATGAGAAAAAAGATGGGACGGCAGGCAGAGAAATATATTATAAGAAGTTCACTTGCACTGAATGTGGTCATGTTATATCAAGGTATGGAAGTGCTACTTATGATTCCAGAGAAGGTAGTAAGTGGCGGTGCTATAATTCCTTTAAAAAAATAGGCTCAACCTGTGATGCCTCAACAGAATTCAATGAAAGGTATTTAGATTACTATTTTGTAGCAACACTAAGAGCGATTAAAGACAACGAAATCTTTAAGCAGCAGATAAAGGCGCACCTAAATAAACTTGATTTATCAAAAGAAGAGTTGAACCATAAAACGGATTTAGAAAAACAAATGGAGGAATTAAACCAGGAGCTATACAAGGCCGTGGATACAGAGATTCAGAAGAATGGTAAGGATACAGCACTTATCAATCAGATAACCAATGACATTATTAAACTGAGAGAACAGCATTACCGTTATATTCAGAGATTAGAACAATTAGAGGAAGACAGAAGTCGGTTAGAGAAACTTATTAATTTCTGCGAAAACATGCGACCTATCTCCTTTAAGAACTACCATAATATGCGGCCACGGATAAACTTTGGTGACAGCTTGTATTCTAAAACCAATAGCGCTCGAGACGTCTCCTACATGGATTTAGAAGGTGATGATCATTTTCCTGAAGATGTTTTTAAAGAGCATGTATTATCGGCAACCTTAGATAGTGAAGGTTGTATAAAGTATAAGTTTGCAGCGGGCGTCGAGTTTGGGGCTTCGCTAAATTATAAAAAATATAAAGGGATGTTTGAAAAAGAAAAAAGAAAAATACAGATGAAGGAGTTCTTCGGTTCCGAGGAAGTATTAAGGGTAAAGGAATTTTGCCAGGAACCGAGACAGCCTAAGAAAATCAGGGAGTTTTTAGGCATTAAGAGTGAGATTTCTTATAGAAAGAGAATTCAAGAACCACTTATTAAGGCTGGTAAACTGGTCGCAGACAGGGACAAACCAGTTAATCAAAGATTATACATTTGGGTGGATTAAAAGTATACAGCTTTAGTTGAGTCATAAAATAGATGATGTTCTTTTTTATAAAGGGAACGTTATTCTTCAAAAACAAAGAAAATCATGACTAAAATAAAAACCCACTGAGTAGCTTGATAGAAATCTATCCGGCCACTTGGTGGGTTTTTTATTTGAAATAGGATTCATACAATCTGTCCATAATAGCAGAAAAATCTCCCCAGCCAGGGTTTGTACTTTTCTCCCGATCGGTTAGATAGTACTGGTATTTATAGAGCATTTTCATAGCTGTTTTATCAGCCAGGTCATTACTGCACAGATAGTAAATTAGCTCATACATCTTGATGGCTTGTACATTATCTAAACCAGTGGACCATTCTTCTGACTTTTCAATGAGCTGAATAGCATTGTGATCATTAGCAGCAAAGTACAATAATCCCTTGACAGCTATGTAGGATAGAGACTTCACTTCTCCACGATCGTCTTTATTATCCAGTAATGGCTCATATTTTGTATGTGAAGAAATTCTAGTCTCGATGGCATCCCTTAAGACTTTCTCTACCTCGTTTAATGAAGAATCCATATGAATGATGATTTCAGGTGGATCATTATCTCTCTTAGCCTCTACATAGTTTTGAGGAGAAATACCTACAAGTTCATCATACACTGCTTCATGAATTGCCAGTTTTGGAAAGGCACTGAAAATGGGGTCTAACCAGATCTCCGTAAACTGTTCAAATCTGATGCCTCTTTTAGTGATTGGCCTTCTATCAGGAGCTATAAGGAAGTTTGCATCTAGTGTAATGATTTGCTCTGGGTTCTCAATAATACTAATTAATGCGGGGTTTGGATTTTCAAGATTAATCTTCATCATCATCCTCCCCACTGAAGAAAGCATCAAGCTCATCTATGTCATCTTGAGAGACTTTAATCTCATAGCCGAATTCATCAGGCGTTTTATTGAAAAGACTTAAAGCTTCTGCAAATTTATCTTCATCAATGAGATTGTCTTCAAAGTTTCTAATGATGATCTCGATTTCATTGGGGGAAGTGCCAATATTTTTAGTTGGTTTATTCAGTTTTTGGAATTCTTCCTTATTAATGGCGAGACCGGTTTTAACATACTCACCTTCCGGATCTCTCTCATTAACAGCGTATAACTCCGTATACTGTTCTGATGATATTGCTTCGATTTCATGAAGTCTTTTAACAAGAGAACGATAAGGAAGCCACCACGTGCAGTGGAGCCTGGCGATAAATCTTAGAAGCGCTTTATGTTGGACTTTCTTTAATGAAGATGTCTTAAACTCATCGAGTACAATGCTTTCAAGAGCAGTTTCAGGCAACAAAAACTCTGCTGCAAATCGATTAGCCTTTACCTCAATAAGGCTACTTTCTTCATCTTCCGGTCTACTTAGATGCGAGCCAGTTTTTGTGAAATAGTGATACAGCTCATGAGCAATTGCAAAGATCTGTTTATCATAATAATCGGCGGTGTTAAGTCCGAAAAAAGTTAGTTTATTATTGTCTTCTTCAGAATACATAATGGCAGCAGAAAAAGCCGGTTTATCACCTTCAGGTTCGATGGGATATTCCAGCAACATGATGTCTAGATTATCAAGAATTGTAAATATGTCGTTGGCAATCGGTGTTTCAACAAAGCCTAGAGAACGGCGCTTTTCTCCAGCAAGTTTGCGGATCTCATCTATTTGTACTTCATTAAGCTTGACCGGATTCATTTTCAAATGATCTCCTTAATTGAATTTGCTGTCTAAGCGACAACATCATCGTGAACAGCTTATCTACGCCTTCCTTTTCACTATCGCTTAATGCTTCACTGCGAAGAGCAACAAAAGAGTTTGTTCTTTCCTTCTCTACAAACATTTCTGTAAGATCAAAACCCAGAACATTTGATAAGGCTTCAAACTGAACAATAGATGGAATAAAGTCTTCTCTTTCAATACGGCCAATCATAATTCTATTGATGCCAGTTAAATTTCCCAGTTCTTCTTTTGTGAACCCTTTTTCTTCTCTTAACTTTGTAATGGCTTCAGCTAGTTTTTTAGTTGATAAAGTTTTCATAGTTTGGGCCTCCTTTCAATATATAGTATGCCCTCTTTTAATTATATGATACTACAAATAACAAAATACGTCAATGGATACTGATTGACAGCATATATGAAATTAATAATAACATAACACGCAAAAAAATAATAGTAGCATATACAGCTACATGACTTAATTATGGTTGCCGGAGAGAGTGAATCCACTTGGTCCAAGACAGAAGTCTTTGCTTATCCCGGAAGAATCATTACATGATTTATTGCTTCTTATGTATTATGCTACATGACCTAAATCTTATTCTGCCGTGAATGTTGATAAGTTTTCAAATAAAAAAGCTCCATCCATTGATGGATAGAGGTACGAGCTTCTTTTTGTATTTGGAATCAATTGCTTAAGCTTGCCGTAATTCGAACTAGGTTCGAATTATATAGTAGTTTTACTCACTTGTCAAGTTTGAAAATTCTGAAAATTAACCTATATATGAGAGGATTTCTTCGAATATCAACTTTTTTCTTGACATTTGTAAATATACTAGGTTTCCTTTTTATCCTTCGCGATTCATGGCGTAATTGGTGCTATTGTGGATGCCAATAGAACTAGGAAAGATCATGTTGCTGACATGATTATTAAGAAGAACCCTAAGATTGTAGGCATCTATAGACTTACTATGAAAATGGATTCTGATAACTTTAGACAGTCAGCGATCCAAGGGGTTATGAAGCGGATTAAGGCTAAAGGTATTGAGGTGGTTGTGTACGAGCCTGCCCTAAAGGATGATGAATTCTATAACTCCAGGGTAATTAAAGACTTTGATGAGTTTAAGCAGATCAGTGATGTAATTGTGGCTAATAGGCTATCTGATGATATTAAAGATGTAGAGGACAAGGTATACACTAGAGATATATTTACTAGGGATTAAATAGATGTTAGGGGAGTTGAAGACTTATGGATTACAAGCAGTTAGATACTAGCAAAACATACCTAATTACCGGTGGTACTGGATTTATAGGTTTTTTCTTGTCGAAGAAATTACTAGAGCAGGGCTGCCGAGTAATTGGCATAGATAATTTAAATGATTACTATGATGTAAATCTAAAGCATACGCGTCTAGAGCTACTAAAGCCCTTTGAGAAGTATACCTTTATCAAAAGTGACATCTCTGACAAGGAGGTGCTCATGAAAACTTTTGAAGAGTACAAGCCTAATGTGGTAGTTAACTTAGCTGCCCAGGCAGGAGTTCGCTATTCTTTAGAAAACCCAGATGCATATATTCAAAGCAATACCATTGGCTTTTATAATATCCTTGAAGCCTGTAGACATAATCCAGTAGATCACCTTGTCTATGCTTCTTCTAGTTCTGTATATGGAGCTAATAAAAAGGTTCCCTTTGAGGAAGTCGATTTTGTAGATAATCCTGTCTCCCTCTATGCAGCTACCAAAAAGTCCAATGAATTGATGGCCCATACATATAGTCACCTGTACAAAATACCAGCTACAGGGTTAAGGTTCTTTACTGTTTATGGACCTATGGGAAGACCAGACATGGCGTACTTCGGATTTGCTGATAAGTACTTTAATAATGAGCCCATTAGGGTATTTAACAATGGCGATTTTGAAAACGACCTTTACAGAGACTTTACATACATTGATGACATAGTAGAGGGAGTAGAGAGGCTCCTAAATAATCCTCCTACTGAAGCTGTTACTCATAAAGTTTATAATATCGGAAACAACAGCCCTGAAAAGCTGATGGTGTTTATTGAAGCATTAGAGAAGGCTTTGACTAAAGCTACTGGGCGAGAAGTAGTATTTGAAAAAATATTTGAGCCAATAAAGCCTGGGGATGTGCCGGCTACCTATGCCTCTACTGAATTGTTGCAGCAAGCTGTAGGATTTAAGCCAAAGACAACCATAGATGAAGGCCTGCAGAAATTTGCAGACTGGTATGTTGAGTATTATAAGGTGAAGTAGAGGGTAATGCCTATGAACATATTTAAAAAACATGCTAAAAAATTCTACTATCTATTAGCAGTTATCCTCATATTCATAATTATGGGGTTTGCTATAAGGCCACATCTGGGACAGTATCTAGTGACCCAGGATAATCTAGAGGAAAGTGATGCCATTGTGGTTTTAATGGGAAGTATTCCCGACAGAACAGCTGCAGCAGCTGATGTATACACTGAAGGGTATGCAGATAAGGTTATGATGGTGCACTCAAAGATGGTAGGGTACGATATATTAGTCGATAAAGGGATAGACATTCCCAGAAATGCAGATGTAAGCAAAAAGATTGCCTTAGATTTAGGAGTGCCAGAGGAGAGTATATCTATTCTAGATGGTGCTGCCCAGAGCACTCAGGATGAGGCCATTTACATAAGAGATTATTTGAGGGAAAAGAAAGAGATTGAATCAATAATATTAGTCACTTCAAAATATCACTCTACAAGGGCTAAGCAGATATTCACTAAAGCCTTTGCCACCTTAGACAGGGATGTGAAAGTGATTTCATACCCTAGTGAGTACGACAATTTTAATCCTGATAAGTGGTGGCAGGATAGAGAGGATTTTAAGCGAGTAGTATTAGAGTACTTGAAGCTAACAAACTTTCATATCAGAGAGCAGTTTGAAATATAGAATAGAGAAACCATAGATGTTTTCCAATAACGAGGGGTTGTTTTTATGGAAAGGTACACGCGCATAGGGGCCTTAATGGTGATAGATGCTATTTTGATAAACATAGCATTATACGCTTCATTGGTAATAAGGTTTGATGGGCCCGGACAGATACCAGAAAAATTTATAGAGGCACTTTACACATTTGCTCCGCTCTTTACCTTAGTGTTTTTAACATGCTTTTACTTCTTTGGCCTCTACAACAGAGTGTGGAGATATGCCAGTATCGGAGAGCTATTGTCAGTTATGGGTGCAATTACCATGGGGGTAACAATCAGTATATCTATAGCTTACTTCTTTATGCCGGCAGGAGAGGTACTGCTTCCTCGCAGTGCTTATATCCTCACATGGATGCTTTGCATTCTCTTAGTAGGAGGTTCTCGCTTGAGTTGGAGGCTCTTTAGGGACTACGGCATAAACTATAACAAGCCTAAAGGGGGTAAGCCCGTCTTAATAGTGGGCGCAGGCTCTTCCGGTGTCTTGGTGGCTAAAGAGATGATGCGACACTACGAAAGTGCGGTCAATATAGTGGGCTTTGTGGATGACGACCCTCAAAAAAAGGGACTTCAGATCTTAGGGATAAAGGTTTTAGGAGACAGAAGCCATATTAAAGAGCTGGTAACCCAGTTTTGTATTCAGGAAATAGTACTGGCAATACCCTCTGCTGAGGGGAAGGTTGTCAGGGAGATCATAGATATTTGTCATGAGACAGAGGCAGAAATTAAGATATTGCCCGGTATGTATGATTTAATAGAGGGAAATGTAAAGGTCAGTGAGATCAGGGAGGTACAGCTAGAGGACTTATTGGGACGAGACCCTGTGAAAGTGGACTTAGAGGGGATAAGTCAGTACGTGCAGGGACAAGTTGTGCTAGTCACAGGAGCCGGTGGCTCCATAGGCTCTGAGCTATGTCGTCAGCTAGCTAACTTTACTCCTAAAAGGCTTTTAATGCTGGATAACTGTGAGAACAATCTCTACAGTATAGAGATGGAGTTGAGAAACGACCCTCACTTAAAGATATACCCACTGGTAAAGGATATAAGGGATAAAAGTGCCATTGAGCAGGTCTTTAAGATACATAAGCCAGAGGTAGTGTTTCACGCAGCAGCCCATAAGCACGTTCCTCTAATGGAGGCAAACCCAGAAGAAGCTATTAAAAACAATGTAATGGGAACACACAATGTGGCTCAGGCAGCAGATACCTTTGGTGCCAGCAAGTTTGTTTTGATTTCTACCGATAAGGCTGTTAATCCCACCAGTGTCATGGGTGCATCTAAACGAGTGGCGGAGATGTTTATCCAACAGCTAGACAAGACCAGTGAAACAAACTTTGTAGCTGTCAGGTTTGGCAATGTGCTGGGAAGTAAGGGCAGTGTGATCCCTCTGTTTAAAAAGCAAATTTCCCAGGGAGGACCAGTTACTGTAACCCATGAGAAGATGGTTAGGTACTTTATGACTATCCCAGAAGCAGTACAGTTGGTCATTCAGGCAGGTGCCATGGCCAGAGGGGGAGAGGTATTTGTCCTGGATATGGGAGACCCGGTTAAGATTATGGATTTAGCCAAGAGTCTAATCAAGCTCTCAGGATTTGAACCCGGTGAGGATATAGAGATAGTTGTAACAGGGATGAGACCAGGAGAAAAGCTATATGAAGAACTACTAACAGCAGAAGAGGGAGTTAATGCCACAACTCATAAGCGGATCTTTGTGGCAAAGCCCAATGAGTTAGATCGAGAATTAATCGAAGAAACAATATTTGGCTTTCATAAAGGCGTTCTGCCAAAAAGCCAGAGCGAAACAGAGGCATTTTTAAAGCAGTTTATACCTGAGTATAAGGTAGTTGAAAACAAGATGACAGGGTAACTAGATCAGCTTAAATGCTAAAAACAACAACCCTAGCCACAGAGGGATGCTAATCATCACTCCATTAATTAGTCCTTTGAAAAAATTAGTTTCCTCGTTAATGTTATTAATGTTAATTCTCCCCTTTCCTTGTACTAGTTTAACCAGTCGAGGGTTGCTTAAACTTAAAGAGATAAAATCTATAAAGTTAATGTAAAAAGGGAAAAAATAGATATTACCGGTAAGTATGATCGTGAAGTTCAGGAGATTAAGAATAAGCTTAATCAACTTGAAAAAGCGACTGTGCATGAGGAGCTGAATAAGTGAAGTGAATAAAAAAGAAAAGCTAGCTGCCTTTGAAGGCATTAATACAGATATATTAACGGGAAACAAAAAGAATAAAGAGATGGTAAAAATGTTTCTACAGGGTCTGCCCTATAAAGAAATAGCTGCACAGTACGGCTTGTCTAATAGCAGAATCGGGCAGATATTGGATCGTCAGGCTAGACGAGCTAATTATTATAAGAAACTACAAAATGACCAGGAGTATCAAGAGCTGGTGAAGACTTATGTAGAGAAGTTAAAAAATTATGAACCTATTAAGATAAGTAGTGACTTGGAAGATAAGTTGAACCATGAGATAGCTCTTAATGAAGCGAAGCTACTTATGGGTGTCAATGAAGATACTGAACCAGAAAAGTTCAGTAAACAACCAATTATAGATTATGCAATATCTCTTACCCATCTGTATGGCTTGGTCCATAAGGATAAGGTTGTAGAGATTTACAATTCCCAAAATGAAGATAAGATTGATGGACAGGCTATTAGCGATATTATGAAAGAGGTACCCAAGGAACTAAAAGATAATTTTGTCGAGATACATAAGGATTATTTTGTTGCTGAATCAATCTTGGAGTTTCGTGATTTTGATGAGCAATTAAGGCAAAGTAAAGGAAAGCCATATTACATCCCGGAAAAAATGGAGCTTCTCAAATATAAAGATGAACTATACTTTGAGGAAAACAAACAATACAAAGCTTTGAAGTTTTACCTAGCTAAAAACCTCCTTGACGGAGATGATTATAAAGCGGAAATGTTAAGTGAGGATATTCAAGGAGTTTGCCAGTTCGGATTTTCAGTAAATAAGATTTTTGATATCTTTAACAACAGGAATGTAAATTTTAAAAGTGAAGAGCAAGTAAACGAAGTAATGCAGCTGGTCATGGATCTGGCGAACAATACACGGCTCTGGGAGAACAACGGCCACACACCCCAGGAGATTTTTGAGAAATATGAGAAGCCACATTTAAGACCGTTGCCTAAAGAGCCTTTTGAGTTTAAGGGGAGCGAGGAGTCAAACGTCATAAGCTTCAAAACTGGAAAGAAAGTCGGCAGAAATGATCCATGCCCCTGCGGTAGTGAGAAGAAATATAAGAAATGCTGTTTAGGGGAGTAGTTTGTGGAAAATAAAATAATTGAAGTACTATATGTAACCCAGCTTATGTGGAAAGGAATATATTAGATGTATTCTAAGGATTAGAAATTTGACCTTTGCCACTATTGTAGCGGGGAGATTTTATTATAGGGGTTATAATAATTATACTGGGTAGTGTAATCACTCTTGTTCTTACGCCTAAGGTCTAGCAATAAATTTTCCCAATAAGAGAGTAACTGCATATCTCCTTCTAATAAGGAATCTAATAATGAAGCATTAAAGTTAGGATTGTCATGTTCAATTTTTGATAATGAAAAATTATTAAGAAATAATTTAACGTGTTCTAACTGTCTTTCTTTTAATCGTTGAGGATGATTTTTTGGACGGACTGCTCTTTCAAATAATAAAATACGCATATTGTCATTTAAGATTTGTGAGCGGGCTATTTTGTTTAAAAGTGTTTTAGAGGCGTTGTTAATATCAGATAGCCGTCGTATGTGATCTGGAATTGTATCATGATATAAATATCTATTAATAAAAGAAATCGGTTGGTTAATCGCATTGCTTATTTCTATTGGGTTCATATGGTAGTCATTTATTAGCTTTTTTATATGGAAGTGTTTAAAGCACCAAGAGGTTGCTTCAAGTGTGATTACTTTTTTTAAAATACGAAGTAGTCGTTTCTTTTCATTAGTTGAATTTACTAAATTACATAGGATTAATTTATTTGGTTGTAATAATATAATAGCAGAATACTCCCTAAAGCCCTCGATTAATATATACTTGTGAGAGCTAATTTCTTCTACAACTAATACAGAACGATGGTAGTCTAGGCTATCCAATGCTCTCAAACGTTTTTGGGCAGTATCTTTAGAAATTTTGTCATAATAAAAAGTACTTATGTTAGTTGGAAGAATGTTTACATATACTATTTTATTAGTCATAGTGTAGACCCCCTTTCATTTAAAACCTATGAAAGAATGAGATTGTCTTATTACTTTTTACATGTATCCTGGGGGTATAGTAATTGGAAACCCTAATGGACTTAATTGAAAACGAAAGGTAAGGTTTTTAATGAAAAAATCTATCTCCTGGGCAGCTGTTATTCTCTGGATGGTATTAATATTCTATCTGTCACACCAACCAGCACCAGAGTCTAACGAGCTGAGTAAAGGAATAACAAAAGGTGTTGTAAATACTACAGAGAGAGTTGCTCCAAATGCGGAGTTTGATATAAGAAGCTTGAACCATATTATCCGGAAGAACGCTCACTTCTTTGCCTATTTTGTGCTAGGGCTGCTAGTGATAAATGCCCTGAGGGTGAGTGGTGTAAACGGAACTCGGAGCTTAATATTAGCTTTAGGAATTTGTGTTCTTTACGCTGTTAGTGATGAAGTCCATCAGTTGTTTATTCCGGGAAGGTCTGGTGAGCTGAGGGATGTACTCATTGATAGCGCTGGGGCCAGTGTGGGTATTGGAGTGTATATGCTTGTTAGCAAGAGAAGAAAAATTAGAGACAGATTAATAGATATCCGTTGAGCTAGATTGTTGGCTTAGCGGGTATTTTTTTTGGCCTATTTACTTTAATGTATTAATATAATGAAGTTTGTGAATAAACACGGACTGGGCTGAAGGTGGTACCCTGGTAGACTATGATAGTATGCTGGGATGTTTAATTTATTGGCATAAAAAAAGGACTATACCTTTATTGGCATGGCCCTTTAAAATCAAAGTCACTTAACTTTTCTTCCCTTACTATCTTTCCTTCCTCTAAATCTACAAGCATTAAATACAAATTAGCTCTTAAGGTAACAGGTGGTTTTTTTAAAATTCGTTGGTATAGTTTTTCATCATTCAATGCTATGGTAAATTTATCAGTTGGTAAAAGCTCCATCGTTGCTATTTGAGCATATAAAAGGTGGATTGGCAACGGAGATGCGACAGGTCTATCATTAAAACTCCCTTTAAATTCTAAATACCATCTCTTATACCCATCATGATTGATTTCGATTGTTAAATCAGGAAAAGGTCTCCTTTTCTCTGGTTTTTGAATACTCCATTGAAAATCCTTAGAATATAGTTCTGATAAAATTACTTGGAAAAACCTCTTTTCCATCTCTTCAGCAAGTTTTCTTCTAGTTCTAGGTGAGTCATTTTCTCTTTTGGATTCTTCACTAATATATCCCGCCGCAATCATAAGATCCCTATAAGAAACATCATTAGCGGCATTCTCAGCAAACTTTGATATAGTCTCAGGAGTAGGAGGTGAACCAATCATTTGTCTAAGAAACCTTGATATGTGGGCTGCACTTACGCTAGTCTCGTTAGCGTACTGATTAATAGATCTATCTCCTTTTGCCTTATCAAGAAGAAAAGCAAAGGTTTCTTTATTAAATAGTTCTTCGTTACTCATCTAATTCACCTTCCCTAAACAAATATATTACTATATGCATATTATATAATTAGTATTGACAATAGTCAATGGAATAATACAAATCCATTCAAAAAAGATATTGTATTCATTATAATAGTATGTTATCATGAAATAAATACATAATATGGAGATAAATGAGCTTGGCGGGGCGTTTCTGTACCAGGTTTAGCTAGGCATAAACAAATGTATGTTTATGTCTATATCTATACATTTTTTTGCTTTTGCTATTGAATAGAAACAATAGCTAAACAATAAAGATGTAAACAGTACAATTAAATTATATAAAGGGGGGATGCCAATGTTACTAAAAGAGGTTAGATATGAAGTTCAAAAGAAACAGAGGAAACATAATAAGTTGCTATTCAACTTAGAAATTGAAGAAGACGCTATATTCATATCAGCAAAATGCCGTGACATCGATGAACCGATACTTATAAACTTAGAAAAGCTACTTCGGCCCTACTTAGAGTTTGATGATGTAAAAGATGTTAGGCGAATTGTAAAATCTATATATAAAAAGAGGTTAAAGCAAGCTTCCTAAAAATTTAATACAAATCAATCTCAAGTGAGCTGCTTGACGGCCAGATTGAAATGTCTGTGTGAGATATCACATAGCATTTTAGTCTGGTTTTTTTATTTTAAAAAACTTTTTTCAATAAGAAAAAAACCTGCATATTTAACATTTATTCTTTAGTTACAGAGCAAGGGAAGGGGGTGAGAGCGATGGGGCCTAACGAAAGGCGAATGAAAATTATAGAAGCCTTATGCCGTAGAAGGCAAGATACAATGTCGAATTTAGCGACTGAGTTTGGCGTTAGCACAAGAACTATTAAAAATGATATTGATACCCTATCGCTCTCCTACCCTATTGAAACCATCCGAGGTCGTCATGGTGGAGGTGTAAAGGTAACAGATGGATATTATTTGAACCGGAAGTACCTGAAGCCTCAGCAACAAGAGCTACTGGAGAGACTTTATACAAACCTGTCAGGCAGTGACCTCGAGGTGATGGATAGTATCATCAAGGATTTTGCTCTGAACAACTAGCAGGAAAGGAGGCGTGCTTGTGAATGACATAAATCTAACCTTAGCAGAAGAGCTAGAAAAACTGGCGGCAGGATATCGGGCTCTAGCCAAAAGTCAGAAAGATGCAAAGGAAATCAATATCCAAGATGTAAGCTATATTCTCGCTGAAAAAATGAATAAGGGGAAAATGGCTGATATCAAAACTCTATTAAAGAAATATAGTGCAGGAAAGTTAGTAGAAGTTAAACCAAGAGACTATCCAGCGATATTTGAAGAAGCAAAAAAGTTGTAAAGGAGGAAGAGGAATATGAGTGGGAAAACTTTAGAAATCGTTAAAGATTTACGAAAGTTGGCAGATAGTATAGAAGCTTTCACAAAAGAACAACAAAATTCAGAAGTAGAAAGAAAACCAGCAAGAACATCAAAGAAGCTACCTGCTTTAGAAGAAGTCAGAAAGAAGCTGGCTGCCTTATCCCAAAATGGAAAGCAAAAAGAAGTCAAAGAGCTCATCACATCCTTTGGTGCCAAAAAGCTCAGCGACATATCGGAAGAGAAATACCCAGAGCTTCTTAAAAAAGCAGGTGAGCTGTAATGACAGAACATGCACTCCTCTCAGCATCAGGAGCTAACCGGTGGATGAAGTGCCCACCATCGGCAAGGCTTGAGGAAATGGTAGATGAAGAAGCAAGTGAGTACGCAAGAGAGGGCAGTTTTGCTCATGCTTTGGCAGAGGTAAAGCTTGCCTATCACTTAGGAAACCTGGCTAAAGCGCAGTACAACAAAAAACTAAAAGAACTAAGAAAAAGTGAGCTTTACACAGCTGAAATGGAGAAGTTTATTGAGACTTATACAAACTTAGTTATTGAGAGGGTTAATGAAGCAAAGGCAAATACCAAAGACCCTGTAGTAATGATTGAAATGCGACTTGACTATTCGCCATGGGTACCTGAAGGTTTTGGAACTGGGGACTTGGTATTGGTGGCAGATGAAGCGTTAGAGGTCATAGATCTAAAATACGGAAAAGGAATTAAGGTTTCAGCTATAGACAACCCTCAGATGAGGCTTTATGCCTTGGGAGCTTTAAACCAATACGATTGTCTCTATGATATCCAAAAAGTTAAAGCCACCATCTGTCAACCGAGGATTGATAACATTTCAACTGAGGAGCTGGAAGCACAGGAGTTGTTGGATTGGGCAGAAAAGGAAGTGAAACCCAAAGCCAAACTTGCCTTTAAGGGAGAGGGAGAATTTCAATCCGGGGAACATTGTACATTCTGTAAAATCAAAACCTGTCGAGCTAGGGCAGATGAGAATTTAAAAATGGCATGTATGGATTTCAAAGAACCGCCATTGCTAACAGATGATGAAGTTGTAGAAGTATTATCCCAAATAGGGGAATTGCAGAAATGGGCCAGTGATGTTGAAAGTTATGCTTTAGCTGCAGCCATAAATGATGGGAAAGAGTGGCCGGGACTTAAATTGATAGAGGGCAGGAAGAGTAGAAAGTACACCTCTGAAACAGAAGTGGCAAAAAAACTATTAGCTGCTGGATACTCAGAAGACCAAATATATAATAAAGCTCTTTTAAGCCTGACTAAACTGGAAAAAGCACTAGGTAAAAAAGAATTTCACCAGGTTGCTGGAGACCTTATTGAAAGCCCTCCGGGGAAATTAAAGCTAGTACCCGAGAGTGATAATAGGCCTACTGCAAAGAGTAGTGCTGAAACAGATTTCAAATAAAATTTAGGGGGAATTATAGATGAAAGTAATTATAGGGAAAGTAAGATTTTCGTATGCTAATGTTTTTGAACCACAAAGTGTAAACGGAAGTGAGCCAAAGTACTCAGTAAGTTTAATCATCCCAAAATCAGATAAAAAGACACTGGAGAAGATTAACAAGGCCATTGAAACAGCTAAAAAGGAAGGGCTCTCAAGGCTAGGTGGTAAGATACCGGCTAATCTGAAGACACCACTTCGTGATGGTGATGTGGACAGGCCTGAGGATGAAGCTTATGCAGACAGTTATTTTATCAATGCAAATAGCAAAGTTAAGCCTGGAATTGTAGATAAAAGCTTACAAGCAATTATAGATCAAACAGAGTTTTATTCAGGTTGCTACGGCAGAGCATCTATCGTGTTTTACGCCTACAACGCCAATGGAAACAAGGGAATAGCCTGTGGCCTTCAAAACCTACAAAAGCTTGAGGACGGAGAGGCTCTAGGGGGTAAGGCCAGAGCCGAGGATGATTTCGAAGCCGTAGAAGATGATGCAGATGAGATTTTAGGGTAGTGCTCATGAGAACTCTGAGCATTGATATTGAAACATATAGTAGCATAGACCTCACAAAGTGTGGGGTCTATGCCTACACCGAAGCGGATGACTTAGAAATTCTGCTCTTTGCTTATGCCTTCGATGGTGAGGAAGTAGAAGTAGCTGACCTAGCAAGCGGAGAGGAGATACCAACTAAAGTAATGAACGCCTTAACAGATCCAACAGTGATCAAAACAGCCTTTAATGCAAATTTTGAAAGGGCCTGCTTGATAAAATACTTAAACATTAGCCTTCCACCAAGTGAGTGGCTATGCTCCCAGGCCCATGCATTAACACTAGGTTTACCTACAAATCTAGCTGGGGTTGCTAAATGCTTAAAGCTGCCCCAGCAAAAGATGAAAGAAGGTAAGGCTCTGATTAGGTACTTTTCTGTACCGTGTAAGTCTACCAAAGCCAATGGCGGCAGGACTAGAAACCTGCCTCACCATCATAGGGAGAAATGGGAAAGCTTTAAGGACTACTGTAAGCAAGATGTGGAAGTAGAACGGGAGATTAGAAAGAAGCTGGAGCAGTACCCCATGACCGAGAAGGAAGCAAAGCTTTGGCAGTTAGACCAGAGGGTTAATGATAGAGGTGTACTGGTTGACAAAAAACTGGTTGACCACGCTATTATGTGTGCTGAAGTGCATCAGAAGAAATTGTTAGATGAAGCTATTCAGTTGACAGGGCTTGAAAATCCAAACAGCCCTGCTCAGTTAAAGAGTTGGTTGCAGGATAACCACCGCATCCACATGGTGAGTTTATCCAAAGAGAAGGTAGCAGAAATTTTGGATACTACAGATAACCCTACAATAAAAAAGGTAATGGAACTTAGGCAGAATATGTCCAAGACTTCTGTAAAAAAGTATGAAGCCATGGCCAGAGCTATGTGTAGTGATGAGAGAGTAAGGGGGCTCCTGCAGTTTTACGGAGCAAATAGGACAGGAAGGTGGGCCGGGCGACTTGTTCAAGTACAAAATCTACCGAGAAATGATATGGAGGACTTAGCGCTGGCAAGGGAGCTTTTAAAGTCAGGAGAGTACGAGGTGCTAGAACTGCTCTTTGACTCTGTGTCGGATGTTTTATCCCAGCTTATTCGAACGGCTTTTATTCCCACAAAAGGTTCAAGATTTATCGTAGCCGATTTTAGTGCCATAGAAGCCAGAGTGATTGCTTGGCTTGCTGGGGAGAAGTGGCGAATGGATGTGTTCAATTCCCACGGAAAGATTTATGAAGCATCAGCAGCCCAGATGTTTGGAGTTCCGGTAGAAAGCGTGACTAAGGGCAGTCCTCTCCGGCAGAAGGGAAAAATTGCAGAACTCGCCCTTGGCTATGGCGGGAGCAAAGGAGCTCTGAAAGCTATGGGTGCTTTAAATATGGGACTTGCGGAAGAAGAACTGCCAGAGTTAGTTTCAGCGTGGCGCAACTCAAACTCAAATATTGTAAAGCTATGGCATAGCTTAGAAAAAGCTGCCATTACAGCGGTAAAAGAAAAAACTCCTGTAACCATGCAACATAACTTGAAGCTTTACTTTAAAGGTGGAGTACTCTTTATAAGACTTCCCTCTGGTAGATGTCTTGCTTATGTCAGACCAAAAATTGAGATAGATGAAAGATTTAATAAAGACAAGCTAACCTACGAAGGGATCGAGCAGGGAAAGAAATGGGGCCGGATTAGCACATACGGAGGAAAGCTTGCAGAGAATGTTATCCAGGGAATTGCTAGAGATTGCTTAGCTGAAGCCATGCTTAGGCTAGATAAAGCAGGCTATAACACGGTCTTTCATGTTCACGATGAAGCGATACTAGAAGTTCCTTATGGAGTTGGTTCTTTAAAAGAAGTAGAGGGAATTATGAGCCAGCCTATTGATTGGGCTCAAGGGTTACCGCTTAATGCAGACGGTTTTGAAACAGAATTTTATATGAAGGATTAATAGCGAAGGGGGATTTTAACATGGAAAATATGAGAGTTTTTAATAGTTTTGTCTATGTATGCTCTCCGCTTAGGGGAGATATTGAAAGAAACATTAATAGGGCTATTGGCTACTCAAGATTTGTCTATGCCGAGGGTGGAATTCCCTTGGCTCCCCATATCATTTTTACACGGTTTTTAGATGATGAAGACCCTGCTGATAGAAAAGCAGGAATTGAAATGGGGATACAGCTGTTGAGAAAATGCGATGAGCTCTGGGTCTTTGGAGAGAAGATTACTGAGGGAATGGATAGGGAAGTTAGTGTTGCAAAAGCATTAAAGATTCCGGTAAAAAGGTTTAATGAAAAATGCCAGGCTCTTTTACTACCTGCAGGTGATGGCTATGAAAGAGCCTAGTGAAGTGAGAAATCTTAAAATAAAGCATGATGGTGTACTCACCATTGCAACAGGCAGAAGCAGAAAAGAACTGGAATGGAAAAACAAAGAGATGCTCTGGTCGCAGCTTGTTAAAAAATTGAGCAATACCACCAGAACCAATGAAACCTATGAGGAATATAAAAAGCTTTCAAAGGCCAAACGAGATGATGTTAAAGATGTAGGAGGCTTTGTGGGTGGAACTTTAAAGGCGGGAAGAAGAAAAGCTGATAGCGTGGTGTGGCGGCAAATTGTTACCCTTGATGCGGATTTTGTGGAAGGGGATTTATGGGCTGGGGTGGAGACCATGCTTGGTTGTGGAGCAGTGATGTACTCTACCCATAGCCATAGCTCTTCTAATCAAAGATTAAGGCTAGTAATTCCTCTTAAAAGGCCGGTATCTCCTGATGAATACGGGGCCGTTTCTAGAAGAATTGCAGCAGACCTGTGCATTGATTTTTTCGATGATACTACCTACCAGCCTCACCGCTTAATGTACTGGCCCTCCACTTCATCTGATGGTGAATTCGTATTTAGAGCACTAGATGAAGAGTGGCTAGATCCTGATGAGATATTAGCGAGATATGAAGATTGGAGGGATTCTTCTTATTGGCCTGAGTCTTCGAAAACGAAAAACAAGAGAAAAAAAATAGCTGAAAAACAAGGTGATCCCAGGGAGAAAGCTGGTATTATAGGAGCTTTTTGTAGGACTTATTCAGTGGTAGGTGCCATAGAAAAATTTTTAAAAAAGGTGTATACACCATGTGATGACTCAAATCGCTACACCTATACAGAAGGTAGTTCATCTGGAGGATTAATAATTTACCAAAATGGCGACTTTGCTTACTCCCATCATGGAACTGACCCAATCAGTGGCAAGCTCTGTAACGCCTTTGATCTAGTTAGGTTACATAGATTTGGGGAGCTTGATGAAGAAGCTAAGGAGGGAACGCCGGTTAACAAACTCCCATCGTACTTAGCCATGCAGGAGCTTGCAACCAAAGATACTGAGGTAAAAAAGCAAATAGCTAACGAAAGGATGGCCACAGCCAGCCAGGAATTTGAAAGTGAAGTAGACTGGCAGGAAGGGCTTGAGATTAATAACGGAGGAGAGCTTAAAAACACCCTTAGCAATATGATCCTCATCTTAAGACATGATCCGGCACTTGCAAACATCTTTTATAACGAGCTAAGAGAAGGTGTGGATATAGAAGGTGAAGTGCCATGGAAGAGACTTAAGGGTGGGTGGAATAAAACAGATGAAGCCTCTCTTGCTGGGTATATTGATGCCACTTATAATCTTTACGCTCCAGGAAAGCTAAAAGAAGCAGCTCTTAAAGTTTCGGTTGAAAGGTCGCGTCATCCAGTAAAGGACTATTTAAATAGCTTGCCAGAATGGGATGGTAAAAAAAGAGTGGACGAGCTGTTAATTAAATATCTAGGAGCAGAGGACAATGTCTATACTAGAGAAATTATGCGAAAGACTTTAGTGGCAGCAATAGCTAGAACCATGGACCCGGGGATTAAGTTTGATAATGTTCTTGTGCTAAACGGGCCACAGGGAATTGGTAAAAGTACTCTGTTTTCAAAGCTAGGAGGTAAATTTTTTAGTGATTCCCTGTCCATTTCAGATATGAGAGACAAAACAGCAGCAGAAAAACTTCAAGGTTACTGGTTATTAGAGATTGGAGAGCTTGCTGGCATTAGAAAGGTTGATGAGGAAACTTTAAAATCATTTCTCTCAAGACAAGATGATAAGTATCGAGCGAGTTACGGGTATTCGGTAGAAGATCATCCAAGGCAGTGCATTATTGTAGGCACTACTAATCAAGAGTCCGGATTTTTAAGGGATATCACTGGTGGGAGAAGGTTTTGGCCAGTAAAGACCCCTGGAAGTAGAGGGGACAAACCGTGGGATATAAAGGATGTTGAGCAAATCTGGGCAGAAGTGATGGATTACTATAATCAAGGCGAGATCCTGATATTAAGTGATAAAGCAGAAGAAATTGCAAGTGAAGCCCAGGTTGATGCTCTTGAAAGTGATGAGCGAGAGGGACTGGTAAAAGAGTATTTAGAAATGCTCCTGCCTGAGGGCTGGGATGAGATGGACTTATATGCTAGGCGAAACTTTATTAAAGGCGAGGAGTTTAGTGAAGGCCTTGTCGGCACTGTAAAAAGAGAGCAGGTTTGCACCATGGAAATTTGGTGCGAGTTATTCGGTAAAGAAGCCAGTGCCATGAGGAAAATAGACTCATATGAAATAAATGCAATCATGAGAAAAGTGGATGGCTGGGAGAGATATACCGGAAACAAACAAGGTAATGCTAAAATTCCACTCTATGGAGTGCAGCGAATTTTTATTAGAAGCGCTAAACCAGAATAAACGAGATTGTAGATTGTTACCGATCTTGTTTACTGCAACATTCCTTTTTACACCAACGCTTTCACCTATATTAGTAAACAAGGTAAACAAGATTATATATAGACATAAAAAATATAGAGGTATAGAGCGTATATGTATACACCTAAATCCTATAATTAGGAGTAGTCTATAAGAAAATCTTGTTTCTTGTTTATAAAAGCAAAACCCAAAAGCTATAAAAGTTAGGTGGGTTGGGGGTTAGAGGGTTATAAAAACTAATAAACAAGATTTAAACTTGTTTAAGGAAAAGGAAGAAAAACATGTTAGAGAGAAAAATCGAAGCCAGATTAAAATGGGAGGTAGAGAACTTAGGTGGACTTGCTCTTAAATTCACCTCTCCTGGTATGTCAGGTGTGCCAGATAGATTAGTACTTCTCCCTGCTGGCAGAGTTGCATTTGTAGAACTGAAAGCACCGGGGAAAAAGCTCAGGCCCCTGCAGCAAAAAAGGAAAAAGCAAATTGAGAGCTTAGGTTTTAAAGTCTATGTCATTGATTCGTATAGAGCAATTGACTTGTTTGTTCAGGAGGTGATGAAGTGATTTATGAACCTTATGATTATCAAGAATACGCCACCCAGTGGATTATAGATAAAGAAAAAGCTGCACTCTTTTTGGATATGGGTATGGGAAAGACAGCTTGTACCCTTACTGCAGCTGCTGAATTGCTTCACGATTATTTCGAAGTAACTAGGGTTTTAGTTGTTGCTCCTCTAAGAGTGGCACAGAGCACCTGGGATGAAGAGACAGCTAAATGGGATCATTTAAAACACCTAAAAATATCAAAGGTGCTTGGGACAGAGAAAGAAAGAGTATCTGCTCTCAACAAAACAGCTGACATTTATATCATCAATCGAGAGAATGTAAAATGGTTAGTTGACAGGTATAAAAGTAGCTGGCCCTTTGACATGGTAGTGATAGATGAGCTATCAAGCTTTAAATCCCACAAAGCTCAGCGGTTTAAGGCCTTGAGAAAGGTGAGGCCTTTAATGAAACGGGTGGTGGGGCTTACTGGAACTCCCGCTCCAAATGGACTCATAGATTTATGGCCCCAGGTCTATCTTTTAGATGGCGGAGAGCGATTGGGGAAAACCATCACAGGATACAGGGATAGATACTTTCTTCCCGATAAGAGGAATCAAAATGTTGTTTTTTCCTACAAGCCAAAAGAAGATGCTGAAGAAGCAATTTATAAAAAGTTATCAGATATCTGTGTCAGTATGAAGGCTGAGGATTATTTAAAACTTCCCGAAAGAGTAAATAACACTATAACAGTTCAGTTGCCAGAGAAACCAGAGGAGAAGTATAGGCAGTTGGAAAGGGACTTGCTTCTCCCACTTATGGATACAGATATTGTAGCGGATACGGCAGCCGTTCTTACAAATAAACTTCTACAGATGGCAAACGGTGCTGTCTATGATGAAGATGGTAATGTGCAGGAAATCCATAATGAAAAGCTTAAGGCCTTGGAAGATACGATAGAAGCTGCTAGTGGTAAGCCAGTATTAATCTTTTATTCCTATAAACACGACTTAAAAAGGATCAAGGAGTATCTAAATAATGAAAATGTAAAAGAACTGAGTAAGCCAGAGGATATAGAGGATTGGAATAAAGGTAAAGTGCCTGTTATGCTTGCCCATCCAGCTAGTGCAGGTCATGGCTTAAATCTCCAAGCTGGAGGAAATATTATCGTTTGGTTTGGTCTGACTTGGAGTCTTGAGTTATATCAACAGGCCAATGCTAGACTGCACCGGCAAGGACAAAAACACTCAGTAATCATTCATCACCTAATTGCTAAAGGCACAGTAGATGAAGAAGTGATGAAGGTGCTAGAAAATAAAGAAGCAGGACAAGAAGCGCTATTGAATGCAGTGCAGGCGAGATTAGAGCAAGTTTTATAGAGAGGGGGAGCTGAAAATGAATGCAAAAGAGTACTTATCCCAGGCTATTTGGCTGGATCAAAGAATAAATAGTAAACTCGAACAACTAAAGTCTTTAAGAAGTCTGTCGATGAAAGTAACTACTAGTTACGAACACGAGCAAGTGAGTAGGACAAAAGAAAAAAATCCAATGGAAAATACAGTTGTCAAACTCATGGAATTAGAGCATGAAATCGATAAAGATATAGTTAGGCTGGTTGATTTAAAAAGAAAAATTATGAAAGTTATTAACAGGATTGAATCTGACGAATATAGGTTAGTTTTAGAAATGAGGTACTTAAACTTTAAAACATGGGAGGATATCTCGGAAAAACTCAACTATAGTTACAGGCAGGTTCATAGGATACATGGAGAAGCTTTAAAAATGGTTAAAGTAAGTTAAGTTTTAATTTTATTAACATACAACAAATCATAAAAAATGAATAAAATGTAGAGTAAAGGGAACAATACTATAACATAAATATTGATTTTTAAAACAAAAAGTTATATAATTATTACAGGGAGGGGTTTATATGAGTTATGCATTAGGTATGAGAATAAAGGAATTACGCCAAGAGCATAAAATTAGTCAGGAACAAATGGCTAATGTACTAGAGACAACTAGACAAAGATATTCTCGCATAGAAAATGGCCAAGTGGACATTTCTTTTATGATGATTAAGAAAGCTGCAGATTATTTAGGAGTTTCTACATCTGATATAACAAGTGCTGAGGAAGAAAAGAAAGAACTTGTTACTTTATTTAGGGAAAAAGATAGTGGGGAAGATGTGATAAACTCAGTAGAAAAAATACAAGAAATACTAAAAGTTTTTCATGCCCATGAGAAGTTATATCATCAGATGAAGGTGCGTGGTGGCTTTGAGGATTGATACAACAGAGGTTGAAAAAAGAGCCTTAGATATAAGGCAAGAGCATAATATACAAACTTATGGAGTAAAGGATATTTATAGTCTTATAAATCAAAGGGGAATTCACTTAATAAGGTACCCTTTTGGAAAAGATATACTATTAGGCTTTTCTACAATTTTTGAAGGAAAGAGGATTGTTGTATCTAACTCATCCGAAATTTTATCAAGAGAGATATATACCATAGCTCATGAATTAGGCCACATCATATACGATTTTGAAGATGACAATCAAGATGTAAAAATTGATATAGAAATCGAGAATATAAATGAAAGCATTTCCGAAGCCAGAGCTTTTCATTTTGCTAATTGTTTATTAATGCCGGGAGAGGAATTATTAAAATTTATAAAATTTGAGTTAAAGAAAAATACAAAAAATCTTAATGCATTAGATATTGTAAGAATACAAGTAGAATTTCAAGTAAGCTACGCTTCTGCAGTTAAGAGGCTCTTTGATATAAATGCTATAGATTATAGACTTAAGAATGAGTTGTTTAATGAAAGAAATGAAATTACATCAAGGTCGTTATTTAAAATCATAGATGCTGATGAGAAGTTACTAAAGCCATCAAATACAATTAAGGTTCCATCTCAGTATTTAGAATATGTAATTACAAATTATGAAAATGGCTACATCCCTTATTCAAGTATAAATAAATCCCTCGCTCTTTTAGGAATAGACTCTAAAATCTTCAAGAAAGATGATTCTAAAGAAGATGAAGAATTAGATATTGATGATATCTTTGAGGAGTTCGAATAATGGATGCATCCTTAGACACAGATATCGTTATACATCTCTATAAGAGCGGTAAGAGGGATTTGCTCTTTTCATATTGCGATAAGTTATATATGCATGAATATCTTTTAGTAAAAGAACTTAAAAATAAATCAAATCCAGTTTATGAACAATTTCTTTTAGATGTAGAAAACGAACTTATAACAATAATATATAATTCTGATCTGGTTCAAATGGAAATCAAAGGGCTTTTTGAAGGATACAAAGAAGACTATAACTATCTATTTGATGCGGGTGAATTACACGCTGTAGCACTGGCAAAAGCTATGGGGATAGTTACTTTTCTATCTGATGATACTAAAGAATTTGGGCCTCATGAAACTCTAGTTCAAGAATTAATTGAAGATGTGATACCATTTTCATTCTATGAGTTGCTGTTCTTAAAATATCTAGAATCGGATATGGATCCTAAGAATCTACTTGATGAGTTTGAAAATGTCAATTCAAATAGTATGAGTCAATACCCAATGAATTTTAGAACTAAGATGCTGTCCACTGTTAGAAGGTTTAGTAAAAAGTATGGAACGGAAAGGGACAAGCAGTGGATTGATAAATTTTGTAGCCATAAGCATATAGACTATAAAAGCAAGATGCGCGAACTAGGTGATTTTTTAAGAACTTTATAATCATGGCACAAAATGTCATGGAATGTCCTAAGTAAAAATGATATAGTATAAAATAAGAATAATACATAAAATTATCAGGCTCTGGAGCATTTGCTCTCAGGGCTTTTTCTATGCTTAAAAATAGGAGCTGAATAAAAATGAAATGTAAAAAATGCGTCTGGGGGACATGGTATGCACCGAAGAAGGTATACTGCATGTTCCCCAGTTGTGTTAAAGAGGTGAAACAGATGCCGAGAAAACCAAAGAAACCCTGTGGGTACCCTGGTTGCCCAGAACTGACAGCAGGAAGGTACTGCCAGGCGCATCAAAGGGAAATGGATAGGGATTATGATAAAAACAACAGGCCCTATAAGCATCTTTATAAAAGCGCTCGCTGGCAGAAGTTGAGGAAGCAGGTATTGAATAAACTGCCCCTATGTGTGGAGTGCGTGAAGATTAACAGGTTAACCCCGGCAACCGTGGTGGATCATATTAGACCCCATGAAGGTGATGAAGAGTTATTCTACAACCTAGAAAACTTACAGCCACTCTGTAAGACTTGCCATGATAGAAAGACGGCTAAAGAAGATGGCCGCTGGGGAAAGAAAGGAAGAGTATATACTTACTGACGGTCTGTGGATAACCTGTGGATAGTCTGTGAAAAACACTGATTTTTCTGTGGAGAACAAAAGGGGGAGGGGGATGAAAATCCCTAGTAGCAAGTCTTCCAGGACCGGTGGCGGGCCTTCGCGTGAGAATTCGCAAAATTCCCAAGGGGGGTATAGGCGGTTTCAAAAAATAAAAAGGTTAAAATATAGTGGTTTATAGCGACATTAGCACCTGCAGAAGCCTAAGGAAAAGCATGAATATAAAAATAGCCCTCCTTGAGTGAGAGCTATTTAATATATCGCTTTAGCTGTTCATAAAAGTTCTCCCTTGTTCCGGCTAGAAGGACAATTAACTTTTGGCCATTAACTTCGTGGATTGTATAAGCAACTTCATAATTGACACCTTTGTATTTAACATCATATCCATAAATACCGGCAAGATCGCCACGTTTTGGTTCTCCGATATAAGGATTTTTTCTTAAATCAAGGAGAGCTTTTTCATAGGTCTGCTTTAGAGACTTTTCTTTTAGTTTTTTAAAGTAGCGTTCAGCAGCAGAACTGAATTGTATTTCATACATCACTCGCTCTCCGGACCAAAGATATCATCAAAGCTAGACGATTTCTTTTCACCAGCGGCTATGGCATCTGCTTCTTCAAGCATATTGGTAACAGCCTTTTTAATATTTTTACTATGTGCTTCAAACTCCTGTATTAGTTCATCGCCGGAATAGCCTTGAGCAATAAGGTCTTTGAGAATTTCTACTGAAAACTCACCAGAATCTCTATTTAGAGGTCTGATTATTATAGCACCATCCTCAAGGGTGCATTCGACTTCATTATCAAGGCCAAGATGTTTATAGTATTTTAAAGGTATTGTAATCTGACGCTTTTTTGAAACACTAATGATTTTACGCTCCATTTGATCACGCTCCATGGAAATGGTTCTTACCTCCTTTGTAGTATATGCAGAAACCGTAAAAATGATACCTATATCTTTGTATCTTTAAAATCATTATAACAAAGAAACAAAGAAATCTCAATTATATTTAAGTATAGTAAGGCAGGTGTGTAATACGTGAAAACAACAGAAGAATTAAAGCTTATTAAGATAGATGAGTTAATCCCTTACGCCAATAATGCTAGAACTCACAGTAAAGACCAGATCCAAAAGATTAGAAGCAGTCTACGGGAGTTTGGCTTTGTAAATCCTGTGCTTATAGATAAAGATAAAAACATCATAGCTGGCCATGGCAGAGTAACGGCTGCTAGGGAAGAAGGAATTAAAGAAGTTCCCTGTGTACTGGTGGAGCATCTAACAGAGGCGCAAAAGAAAGCCTACATTCTAGCGGACAACAGATTGGCCCTTGATGCTGGTTGGGATCAGGAATTGCTAGCTCTGGAACTGGAGAACCTTAAAGAGCTAGATTTTGATGTTTCCCTTACTGGTTTTGATGCCGCAGAGATAGAAGATCTGTTTTCTAATGTTCATGATAAAGATGTGGAAGATGATGACTTTGATGCAGATGCCGCTTTAGAAGAAATTGAAGAGCCCATATCTAAGCAAGGTGACATTTGGCTTTTAGGTAAGCACCGTTTAATCTGTGGTGATAGTACCAAAGCAGAAACCTATGAAAAGTTAATGGAGGGGAAGAAGGCAAATCTCTGTGTTACCGATCCCCCATATAATGTGAACTATACTGCCGGGAAAGAAAATAAAAGAATTATTAAAAATGATCACATGGAGGATAAGAACTTCTATGAATTTTTACTAGCAGCCTTTAAAAATATATTTGCAACGCTAGATGATGGGGCTGGAACATATATCTTTCATGCTGATACGGAAGGGTTGAACTTTAGAAAGGCGTTTAAAGATGCAGGGTTTCATCTTGCCAATGTCTGCATTTGGGCCAAGCAATCCTTAGTTCTTGGAAGAAGCGATTATCAGTGGCAGCACGAACCAATCCTCTATGGCTGGAAGCCAACGGGAAAACATCGCTGGTATGCTGATAGAAAACAGACCACCATCTGGAACTTTGATAGGCCCACGAAATCAGAGCTCCACCCCACAACAAAGCCAGTACCTTTGGTGGCTTACCCTATACAAAATAGCTCTATGACAAACTGCATTGTATTAGAGCCCTTTGCAGGGAGTGGTTCTACTTTAATCGCCTGTGAGCAGACAGGGAGAATTTTCTATGGGGTAGAGTTGGATGAAAAATATTGTGATGTTATTGCAAAAAGATACATCGAGGCTATGGGAGATGAAGAGGTTTTTCTAGTTAGAGACGGGGAGCAAATTCCCTATGAAAATATTTAAACAAAGCATCTTGCATCTATACTAAAATATGGTGAAATGCACTTAAATGACCGCTCGTAAAAACGAAAGCGGACTCTGGGGTGCAAAAATGGAAAAATAAATGTTATAAAAGTAGATAAAACCCTTGCTATTTTCTGTGTTCTGAGTGATATATAGACATACCAAAAACACAGGAGGGATTTTAAATGGATAGAAAACACTTAGTAAAAACATTAAGTGAACATTTTGGAGTAAAGGCTGAATACATGGCAGCCCCAAGCTTTGCCTATCAAATTAAAACTGAGGATGAAACCTACACCATTGATCGGGAAGGAAAAATCATAACTTCAACAGGGGAGGAAATGGGGTTAGAGGAACTACTAAATGGCCCAGAAAATGAAACCCCCAAGGAAAAAGTGGAAGGGCCAATGGAATTATCAACTGAAGGAGAACCCTTAAAACTGGAGCTGAAGCTACCAATGGAGGGTCATAGCGGCAGAACTTTAAGAAACTTAACCAACATGATCTATAGCAAACAAGCCCTGATTAAAAAAGCATTGGAGTTAGAAGAAAACCTCATCGAAGAGAATTTTTCCATCGGTATGAATCAAGTAAGAATTGAAACTTTAGAGGATTTCAAAAAAGCCCTAGAGGACATCGGAGAGAAAAGCTGCCCTGGAATTAACTTTGATTTCTGTGAAAGCACTATTACCTTTAAAATAACACAAGCTCCGGAAAAGATGAAAACTACCACTCAGCTATTTGCTCTAATAAATGAAAACGTACTGGCACAAAAAAATGCATCACCTAAAGCAAAGCCAACGGATAATGAAAAATACACCTTTAGAACTTGGCTTCTTCGCCTTGGGATGGTTGGTGAGGAGTACAAGGCAGCAAGGAAAGCATTGCTTCAAAACCTCTCAGGGAATGGGGCCTTTAGAAAGACAACTAAGGGAGGTGATACCCATGAAGCCTAGATGCAAACTGTCGGGCAAAGATGGGAACCTCTTTAACCTCATGGGTGTTGCAGCAAGAACTTTGAAAAAAGCAGGGCTTAAAAAAGAAGCTAAGGAGATGACTGACAGAGTTATCCAATCAAAAAGCTATAATGAGGCCTTAAGAATTATAATGGAATATGTGGAAGTTGAGTAGAGGGGCCACAGAGCCCTTTTTCTCGTTAAGGAGCTGTTAAAATAAGTAAAAGTAATACTTGCTATCTCCTGTGCTTTGAGTGATATATAGACATACCAAAACACAGGAGGGGATTACAAAATGTGGAGAGAGCATGTTGAAATGTTGCATGTTGGAATTAACGGGCTTAGAGGGATGGAGTTGCTGTTGGAAAAAAGAAGAGATTTGCTTGCATCAGGGTATTCAAAAGAACAACTAGAACTTCTACCCGGCATGCTAATTCTTAAGCTTGAAGATGGGCAAGTGCGCTGGTTAGTCTTTGACGGACAGTTCAAAATGGAGTTATGGAAAAAATATAAATAGGAGGTGAAACCATGGCGACACGAGGTAGAAAACCAAAACCAACAGCTTTAAAAGTTCTTGAAGGAAACCCAGGCAAAAGACCCCTAAACGAAAATGAACCAAAACCTGAAAAGAAAGCACCCCGCTGTCCGTCATGGCTGGAGCCTGAAGCAAAAAAGGAATGGAAGCGGATGTCTAAAATCTTAGAAGAACTGGGGGTTCTAACCCAGGTAGATATGTCAGCCTTTGCCGGGTATTGTCAAGCTTATGCTAGGTGGAAAGAAGCAGAGGAGTTTTTATCAAAGCACGGTACCATATTTAAAACCCCATCGGGATACATACAGCAGGTACCACAGGTGTCCATAGCCCAAACTTATCTGAAAGTAATGAAAGAATTCTGCTCTGAATTTGGATTGACTCCTGCCGCAAGAAGTAGAATTCGTGTAGATGCGGAGGAGCTCAAAAACGACGATCCAATGGAAGAAATTTTAAAGGTGACTAAATGATGATAGATCACAGTAAAGCGGAAAGAGCTGTGAAATTTATAAATGCCCTTAAGCATACTAAAGGTGTTTGGCATGGGGCTCCATTTGATCTACTCCCCTGGCAGGATAAAATTATCAGAGACATTTTTGGTACTGTTAAAGAAGATGGCTATAGGAAATACAATACTGCCTATATTGAAATTCCAAAGAAAAACGGGAAAAGTGAGATTGCAGCTGCAGTGGCCCTTTATCTAACCTGTGGAGATGGTGAGTGGGGAGCTGAGGTTTATGGGTGTGCAGCAGACCGGCAACAGGCTTCCATTGTATTTGATGTGGCAGTGGATATGGTTGAGCAATGCCCAGCCCTTAAAAAGAGAATAAAACCAGTTATCTCCCAAAAGCGATTGGTTTATCTGCCCTTGGGTAGCTTTTATCAAGTGTTATCATCAGAGTCTTTTACTAAACACGGCTTGAATGTTCATGGAGTTATATTTGATGAGCTACACGCACAACCCAATAGAAAGCTTTATGATGTTATGACAAAAGGCTCTGGAGATGCTAGGATGCAGCCCCTTTTCTTCTTAATCACAACAGCAGGAACCGATAGAAACTCAATTTGTTACGAAGTGCACCAAAAAGCTGAAGATGTTTTAAAGGGAAAAAAACACGATCCTGGTTTTTATCCAGTGATTTACGGGATAGATGATAATGACGATTGGTCCGATGAAAAAAACTGGTATAAGGCAAACCCATCTCTAGGACATACCATTGATATAGAAAAAGTAAGAGCAGCTTTTATTAGCGCAAAAGATAACCCGGCAGAAGAAAACCTCTTTAGGCAACTTAGACTTAACCAGTGGGTTAAGCAGTCTGTAAGATGGATGCCAATGGATATCTGGGAGAAATGCTCCTTTGAAGTTGATCCTGAAAAGTTAAAAGGGAGAGAATGCTATGGTGGTCTAGATCTTTCCAGCTCCAGCGATATTACAGCTTTTGTGTTAATATTTCCTCCAACTGATATAGATGACAAGTACTATGTACTGCCCTATTTCTGGATACCACAAGATAATCTGGATTTAAGGGTAAGACGAGACCATGTGCCCTATGATATCTGGGAACAACAAGGGTATCTTGAAACTACAGAAGGGAATGTGATCCATTATGGCTTCATAGAAAAGTTTATCGAGGACTTAGGAACAAAGTACAATATTAGGGAAATCGCTTTTGACCGCTGGGGAGCTGTACAGATGGTGCAGAACCTAGAAGGTTTAGGCTTTACCGTAGTTCCATTTGGTCAAGGGTTTAAAGATATGTCGCCACCTACAAAAGAATTAATGAAACTTACCTTAGAAAAAAGAATGGCTCATGGTGGGCATCCGGTTCTTACATGGATGGTGGATAACATTCATGTAAGGACTGACCCAGCAGGAAATATCAAGCCAGATAAAGCAAAATCTACAGAGAAAATAGATGGTGCTGTAGCCATGGTGATGGCATTAGATCGAGCAATCAGAAATGAAGGCGGCAGTGGTGGAAAGTCTGTTTATGATGAGCGAGGGATTTTGGTGTTTTGAAAGAAATAATTACTAAAACAGTGTGATTGCTACTATAAAAGCATCGATTATATATTGGAAAGGAGAAATAAATGTGTCAAGAAAAGGTGGTAAAGAATTCCTTTATTTGATCTGGAAAGATCCTGTATCAAAGCGCAATTATGTTGTAGGAAGGTTATCTAAAAATGATAAGTTTGAATTTTCCTATGGACATGAAGTTGATGAGGCTATTAAGAAAGGGTTTAAACTGTTGATACCTTTTGATGATATCAACAAGGTTTATAAAAGTGACACTTTGTTTTCGGCCTTTTCGAGTAGATTACCTGATTCTAAGAGAAACGATATGGATAAAATCCTTCAAAAATATAATTTAGATGAATATGATGAGTATAAGCTTTTAAAAAGAAGTGGTGGAAGACTACCAATTGATAGCTTAGAGTTTGTTGATCCAACTATTAAAGGATGAGCGAGCATCCAGTCACCCTGGGTGCTTTTTTTGTGCCTAGCTTTAGGAGGTGATAAAGATTGAAAATACCAATTCTATCAAAGTTTTTTAAATCAAGAGCTGATCCCCAAAATAATATGTGGCAAAGTGCATATAATTTCTTCTTTGGCCCCACCTCAAGTGGCAAGGTGGTTAATGAACGAACAGCCATGCAAACTAGTGCTGTATATGCCTGTGTTAGGATTTTAGCTGAGACCATAGCATCGCTGCCATTACATACTTATGAGCGAACTGATAAAGGAAAAGAAAAAGCATTAGACCACCCGCTGTATTACCTGCTCCATGATGAGCCCAATCCAGAGATGACTTCATTTGTGTTCCGAGAGACACTGATGGGTCATCTTTTACTTTGGGGGAATGCCTTTGCTCAGATTATTCGAGATGGCAGGGGACAAGTTAAGGCCTTGTATCCTCTAATGCCAGATAAGATGACAGTTCATCGAAATGAGAGCGGGGAGCTATATTACAGCTACAAAAAGGAAGGGCAAGAGTACCTATTGAGAAACTGGGAAGTACTCCATATTCCTGGCCTTGGTTTTGACGGCCTTGTTGGGCATTCCCCCATCGCCATGGCGAAAAATGCTATTGGAATGGCCATAGCCACAGAGGAATACGGGGCTACTTTTTTCAATAACGGAGCAAATCCCGGTGGTGTCTTAGAGCACCCTGGAATTTTAAAAGATCCGGAAAGAGTGCGGAAAAGCTGGAATAGTGTATATGGTGGTAGTGGCAATGCTCATAAAGTTGCAGTTTTAGAAGAAGGTTTATCTTTTAAGCCCATTACAATACCCCCAGAGCAAAGTCAGTTTTTACAGACTAGGAAGTTTCAACTGAATGAAATCGGTAGGATATTTAGAATTCCACCCCACATGATTGGGGACTTAGATAAGTCAAGCTTTTCCAATATTGAGCAGCAATCCTTGGAGTATGTGAAGTATACCTTAACGCCGTGGCTTTCTAGATGGGAGATGGCCATGAAAAAGGCTCTTTTATCTCCATCTGAGAAGAAAGATTACTTCATCAAACTGAATGTGGAAGGCCTACTTCGCGGGGACTACAAAACTCGAATGGAAGGGTATGCAACGGGAATTCAAAATGGCTTTTTATCCCCAAATGATGTGAGACAACTAGAGGATATGAATACCATTGAAAACGGAGATGTATATGCGGTTAACGGGAATATGTTAAAGCTTGAAGACATTGGAGCTTATGCAAAAAAGGAACTTAAAGATAAGGAGAAAGGAGGCAAAGAATAGATGAAGTTTTGGAACTGGATTAAAAATGAAGATAGCAGAGCCCTTTACCTTGATGGATACATTGCCCAGGAAAGTTGGTTTGAAGATGATGTTTCACCGATGGAGTTTAAAGCAGAGCTGAATGAGGCAAAAGATGATATAACTCTCTGGATTAACTCACCGGGGGGAGATGTTTTTGCAGCTAGTCAAATCTATACCATGTTAAAAGAGTACCCAGGCAAAGTTGTCGTTAAGATTGATGGCATTGCAGCTAGTGCCGCATCAGTTATTGCCATGGCAGGAGATGAAATATACATGTCTCCCACATCTATGCTAATGGTCCACAATCCCGCCACAATTGTGTGGGGAGAAGAGGCTGATATGAAAAAGGGAATTGCAATGCTGTCAGAGGTAAAAGAAAGTATTATCAATGCTTATGAAACAAAAACAGGACTAGCAAGAAATAAGATTTCACAGATGATGGACCGGGAAACGTGGATGAGTTCAGGTAAAGCCCTAGAACTAGGGTTTTGTGATAAGGTTTTGTATGCAGAAAATGAAACTATTCCTGAAGCAGTTATAAATGGATTTATGTTTGATAAGGTAACCGTCACAAATAACTTTATGGGGAAACTCTGCAGAGTGAAAAAACAGGATCAATCAGAATTAAAAGCCGGGTCAAACGCTACCCCATATAATTACCTGGTCAAGCGGCTTGAACTATTAAAATAGAGGAGGAATGAAAATGAATAAGATCTTAGAACTAAGAGAAAAGAGAGCAAAGGTATGGGAAAGTGCCAAGAATTTTCTAGACAGCAAAAGAGGAGATAATGGCCTTTTATCTGCCGAAGATACAGCTACCTATGAGAGGATGGAAGAAGAGGTTGTAGCTTTGGGAAAGGAAATTGAAAGGTTAGAAAGGCAAGCAGCCCTAGATTTAGAGCTTTCAAAAGCTACCAGTAGCGCGATTACCACTAAGCCAAGCAACCATCAAGAACCAGAGAAGACAGGCAGGGCTTCAAAAGAGTACACAAAAGCCTTTTGGAATGCTATGAGAAGCAAAGGGAGTTTTGATGTTCAAAATGCCTTGAAGATAGGCACTGACTCAGAAGGAGGCTACTTGGTTCCAGATGAATTTGAAAGAACACTCATTCAGGCTTTAAATGATACTAACATTATGAGAACTTTAGCAAAGGTTATAAATACATCCTATGGGGATCGGCAAATCCCAGTTGTATCTTCTAAAGGAACTGCTTCTTGGATTGAAGAGGGTGGGAGCTTTAATGAGAGTGATGATACCTTTAGTCAAGTAATTTTAGGCGCTCATAAACTTGGGACTATTATCAAGATTTCAGAAGAGCTTTTAAATGACAGTGTTTTTAACATTGAAAACTATATTGCCACAGAGTTTGCAAGAAGAATTGGAGATGCTGAAGAAGAAGCCTTTATTAAAGGAAATGGAACTAATAAGCCCACCGGGTTATTGGAAACCAGTCAAGTAGGGGTTACAACAACAGTGGCAGATGCTATTACCTTTGATGAGGTGATTGACCTTTGGCATTCCTTGAGAGAGCCTTACAGAAAAAATGCAGTATGGCTTTTAAATGATAGTACTGCAAAAGCCATCAGGAAACTAAAGGACGATAACGGGCAATATATTTGGCAACGTGTGACACGTTCGTAATTGAAAAGATTACGCACTACAACCGTTCGGTTGTGGGAGAACTGATAATTCAATAGGTAAAATGAAGGAGTAACGCC